>CALAHL010000573.1 GCA_937891725.1 uncultured Rhodospirillaceae bacterium
CGTGTCATAAGGCCCTTCTTACGGAACCAGTCCAGCGGGATTTGCAGCATGACCGAGCCGACATCCGATCGTCCGACCGTCCGTATGAAGCCCAAAGCGGCCGGACGAGTCCTGCGCGGCCACCCCTGGGCATTTTCCAACGAGATCGAGATGACGCCGGAGTCCCGGGCGCTTGAGGCAGGCACGGTGGTGCGGCTGGTGACAGACGACAACACGCCAGTCGGAACCGCCCAGTTCAATCCCCATAGCCTGATTTCGGCGCGGGTCCTGGACCGAGACGTGGACCGCACCATCGATCACGGTTTTCTGGTCGAACGGTTGACCGCGGCCCTGCGCCTGCGGGAGCGGCTGTTCCCCACGCCGTACTACCGGCTGGTTCATGCCGAGGCGGACCGCCTGCCGGGCTTGGTGATCGACCGGTTTGACGATCTGGTGGTGGTGCAGGCCAACACGGCCGGCATGGAGCGTCTGGAATCTGTTCTGCTGACAGCTTTGGCCGAGGTTTTAAGCCCCGGTGCGATTGTGCTCCGAAACGATTCCCCCAGCCGTCTGCATGAAGGGCTGGGCCAGGAGGTCAGGCTGGGTGCGGGCGTGATGCCGGAAGACCCCACTGTCATCGAAGGCGGCGCGCGCTTTCCGCTCGACCCGCTCTCCGGGCAGAAGACCGGCTGGTTCTTCGACCATCGCGCCAACCGGGCGTTCATCGCCGGACTGTCGCAAGGCGCGCGGGTGCTGGACGTCTACAGCCATTCAGGGGCCTTCGGCGTCCAATGTGCGGTCGCGGGTGCCGCTTCGGTTGATTTGATCGACCGTTCCGCTCCGGGGCTGTTGATGGCCACTCAGGCGGCCGAGCTGTCCGGAGTAGCGGACCGGGTCACCACCCGAAAGGCCGACGCGTTTGCGTCCCTCGAACATCTGTTCAAGAGCGGACAGAATTACGACGTGGTCATCGCCGATCCGCCGGCCTTCGCGAAATCGAAGAAGGACGTGGGGGCGGCGACGAAGGCCTACCGCAAATTGGCCCGCCTGGCAGCGGGCGTCACCGCACCCGGGGGCCTGTTGCTGATCGCGTCTTGCAGCCATCACATCGACCCGGCCAGTTTTTCGATCCAGGTCAGCCGCGGGCTGATCGATGCGGAACGCACCGGTCGGGTGCTACGCCGATCGGGAGCGGGTCCCGACCATCCGCTGCACCCGCAACTACCGGAGAGCGCCTATCTGAAATGCGAGATCTTGGAGTTGGACTGAACCGGCTACGTTCGGGTATCGGTCCGGTCACGCGGCACGAATGCACCGGTCTTTTCGTCCCGCACCAGATCAACGGTATCGTCGGAACCAGTCGAGCCTCGACTGGAACCGGTGGGCCGCCCCTGTTCCTGCGCCTCCCGCTTCGCGTCTCGGCTCCGTTTGGTTTCATCCAGGTTGGATCGGGTTTCCTGCAACCGGTTGTACAGCCGGTAGCCGTATAGAACGGCGCCAATAATCCCAATCAGGGCCAATAATTTCGACAGGCTGAACATGTTCCGTATCTACCCGATCGGTGGTGAGGCGTGACCAGCGGCGAACTATAACCCGAACCGTGCCCAGAGCGCGCGGCTTTCAGCCGTCTCCAGCATACCTTCGCCAAGCGCCGCTGCAATCTCGCTGCCCATACCTCCCTGGAGGCCACGGAAGGAGCTTCCAATTCCGAGGCGTTTCAAAAGCCCCTGTCGCTCTCCCAGAACCCG
>CALAHL010000574.1 GCA_937891725.1 uncultured Rhodospirillaceae bacterium
GGCCCGCTCCCGTGCCCAGCGCAACAGTTCGGGACGGACAGCCGCGCGTGTCATGGTGCCTCCCCGACGAGGTTCTCGGCGTCCTTCACGCGCACCTCGCCCGACATAAGCTTTGGAAGTAGTAGATCGCGGGTGGCGGCGAGGGTGCGGTTCTCCAGCTTGTTTGCTTCCGCGCGGTCTATCAGCGCGCTGGTTGCAGCACTGAAGGCGGTGAAAAGGCTCTCGGGAGCGGCGAAAAGTTCAGTCGCTGCAACAAGCTCCGCGCGTACTGCCGGATAGGCGCCACCATCGGCCAAGTGTGCCAAGCGGTCGATGTTCTCTTTCGCAGTGGCTGCAAGGTAAACCGCCTCGCGGTAGATGTCCTGAATCGGCCGAAGCACAGCAAAGCCGGTGCTACCCGTCAAACCCTGCGCGGAAACGAAAGCGTACGACCCGTTCCCCGGTCGGACGGTTCCAACAATCGTGTCGCCTGGCCGCAGGATGCGCTGCGCGCGACTGGGCGCGTCGTCGCTCGTGAATGGTGTAATCGCTTCAATCGTTCCCCATTTTGTGTTCGATAGATCGACATAGTCGACCGTGTCGGGATAGCTTGTGCGAGACCAGCTTTCCGGGTTCAGGCTTGCGACATCCGACAGAGCGCCGCCCTTCCACCCATCCGGCTTGCCGTCGGCGTCGAGGCTGTCGGGGAACAGGGACCATATCTCCGCAGCGAGGTAGGGTGCGCGACCTTCCATCTTGGCGCGGGTCGGGCCGAAATCGACGAACCAGTCCTTGAAGATCGCCCGCGCCATGGCCTCCAGCGTCGTATTCATCCGTCGGTTCAGTTCGATCTTGTCGTCGAGCGCGCCGAGGATGGACGCGATGGCACGTTGTTCGTGGAGGGGGATGGTGGGAACCGGAAGCCCTCGTATCGTCGGCATGTTTAGCCGCTCGGCTACGGAGCCGTCGCGGAAGCCCATGATATGCCTGTGTAGGATTGGCGAGTTGAGCCAGAGTCGCAGAAAACGAGTTTCGATAGCTGCCGTCGGCCTGATCAGCACCATCCGCTGGCCAAGGCAAACTCGAACACCTCGAGGAACCTCGGCGGCTAGCCCGAAGTATGTTCCCTCCCGACTGTAAAGAATGTCACCGAAGCCGGGCTCGGCCCTCGCAATGCGATCTTGATAGGTCTCTTCACTTACACGAGCGGCCTGATCCAGTCGGAATACGCCTGTCCTCACATCTTGCGATCGAACAACAAAGGGCCCTTCGTCAGTGATTTCGGGCGTCGTGTGCGGACAGTCGAATACGCCTTCGCATACTTCATCGAGGCGTGCCCATTTACGCACAATCGGCCAATTATTGGCTTCAAGGGGTGCAAAAACAGGTTTCTTGGCCTGATTCACAACCCAACTCCCGCCAGTCGCGAGCGTATCGTTGCCGTCAGTTCTTCTGCCTCGGCGAATTGCGCTTCCAGCGCCTCTTGCAGTGCGGCGAACCGCCCCGCAAACGGCGTGTCGTCCTCTTCTACACCGGCCGCGCCGACATAGCGCCCCGGCGTCAGCACGTAGCCGTGTGCCTTGATCTCCTCCAAGCTTGCAGACATGCAAAAGCCGGGCACATCCTCGTAAGTCCCGGCGTCACCCTCTCCACGCCAGGCGTGATAGGCGCGAGTGATCTTCTCGATGTCGGTGTCGGAGAACTCCTTGCGCGTGCGGTCCACCATGTGCCCGAGCTTGCGCGCATCG
>CALAHL010000575.1 GCA_937891725.1 uncultured Rhodospirillaceae bacterium
AGCGATCAGGCGCTGCATGTAGGTGCGTACCATCTTGTATTTCCTCCCTGTTGTCCGAAGGTTGCGGGCTTTCGCCTCGTCCTTAGGTTTGCATCCGGCTTGCGGCCGGACGGTTCCTCTCCCCGATCTCCTCGTAGCGCCCGAAGACGCCGTCAGATCATGGTCATGCCTCCGCCCTCGCCGCGCTGGGAAACATGCCACGGGATGGTCAGTTTCTCGATAAGCTCGACGAGGTAGTAGACGATCAGTCCGACGATGCTGAGCACGATTATGGTGGCGAACACCATCGCTGTCTCCAGGTCGCCGTTGTACTGCAGCAGCAGGTAGCCCAGCCCCTTGTCCGAGGCGACGAATTCGGCCACGACGGCGGCCGTCGACGACAGGGCGGCCGCCACCTTGAGGCCGGTGAAAATACTGGGCAGGGCGTGCGGCATGCGGATCTTGCGGAAGATCATCCATTCGCTGGCACCGGTCGAACGCGCCAGTTCCATGGTCTCGTCGTCGATCGACTTGAAGCCGGCGATCGCCGACACCACGATCGGGAAGAACGACAGCAGGAACACCACCAGCAGCTTCGGGGTGAACCCGAAGCCGAACCAGATGATGAACAATGGCGCGATCGCGATCTTCGGCACAATCTGCAGGAACACGATCAGCGGGTAGATCGTCTTCTCGACAAGCTTCGAATAGGCGATCGAGATGGCCATCGGGATACTGACCACGACGGCGGCCAGATATCCGGCCACGATCTCGCTGGTCGTCACCCAGGTATTGTTGATCACATGATGCCAGCGCGACGCGAACTCGGTCCAGATCATGCTGGGCGGCGGCAGCAGATAGGTCGCCACGCCGAAGACCCTGACGCCGATCTCCCATACTCCGAACAGCACGACGAAGCTGACCAGCGTATAGCGCAGGTCGGCCAGCCATTTGAGCCTGGACCGGATTGAGCGCTCCTGGTTGCCCGAGGTGTTCGATGCCGGTCCGGTCATGCGGTTGCCTTCATGGCCGGGCTGTCGGCCGGCGTCCGTGCTGATGGATTGAACATGCGTACCGGCCAGAGATCGGAAAGTCGCTTTGCCGAGGCCAGGATGGTAGGCGCGAGTTCGTGCAGGTGCTTGCGGCTGAGCCGCACCGTCGGGCCCGCGATCGAAACCGTGCCGATCGCCGGGGCGCCGGGCTTGGTGCCGGGGATTGCGGCGGCGACCGCCGCCATGCCGGGCTCGCCCTCCTCATAGGCGATTGCGTAGCCGCACTTGCGGGTTCTTTCGAGCGCGGCCAGCAGCGGCTCGATCCCGCGGATTGCCTTCGGGCCGGTCTCCATCGGATCGCCCCAGCCGTTCTCGACCACGATCCGGACCGCTTCCTCGTCGCTGAATGTGGCGAGCCAGCACTTGCCGGTGGCGGTGGCCGGCACGGTCACCCGGCGACCCAGATTGCCGTCGTAGCGCAGGCCGTAGCGCGCGCCCTGCGCCTGCGCCACCCAGGTCAGGCTATCCGCCTCCACCATGGCGATGCGGGCCAGTTCGCCGGTGCGCTCGGCCAGGTCGTCGAGCTCGGGTTGGCATACGTCGGCGAGGCCGGTGTTCGAAAGATGGCGGAATCCCAGGATCATGAGCCGCATGGACAGCTTGTAGTGCTGGCTCGCGGCGTCCTGTTCCATGTAGCCGCGCTGCACCAGCTGCGACACCAGGCGGTGGGCCGCGCTCTTGGGCAGGCTCAGGCGCATTGCGATGTCGCCGAGCGCCATACCCTCCGGCAGGTCGACCATCAATTCGACGATATCAAGCGTGCGATCGATCTGCTGCGACACGTTGACGGCTCTCTCAGAACATGGTTCTAATTTGGAACGACGTTCCAATTCTGTGGCGAGGGCCGGCCCTTGTCAAGCGACCTCGGATACGCCGTCAACAGAACAAAACGCAGGCCGTTCCCGCCTGCATCACAGGGCAGAGGATTCCGCATATGAGTTCCACGGGAGGAGCCGCTCCTATCCGCCTGGCCGCCGATGTCGGTGGCACGTTCACCGACATTGCCGCCTTCGACGCCGCCTCCGGCGGCATCCGCTATGGCAAGACCCTGACCACCCCCGACCGGCTGATCGCCGGCGTCAGCGACGGCGTCTCCAAGGCGGGCGTTGCCTTTGCCGAGACCGGCATGTTCCTGCACGGCACCACGGTTGCCATCAACACCATGCTCGAGCGCACCGGCGCCCGAACCGCCCTGCTGACCACCCGGGGTTTCCGCGATATCTACGAGATCGGCCGGGTCAACCGGCCCGACGCCTACAATCTCTATTTCCAGAAGCACCAGCCCCTGATCGAGCGCGCCCTCAGGCTCGAGATCGACGAGCGCATGGATGCCGACGGCGAGGTCATCCTCCCCCTCGACGAGGATCAGGTCCGCCACATCGCCCGCGAACTGGGCGCCATGGGCATCGAGGCGATCGCCATCCTGTTCCTGCACTCCTACCGCAACCCCGATCACGAGATCCGCGCCCGCGACATCGTCGCCGAGGCATGCCCGGGCGTCTTCGTCTCCGCGAGCCACGAGCTTTCCCAGGAATACCGCGAGTTCGAACGCACTTCGACGGTCGCCGCCAACGCTTATCTCGGGCCGAGGGTCAACCGGTACCTCGGCGGCTTCGAGGAGCATCTGGGCGCCGAGGGCTTCCCCGGCACATTCCTGATCGTCCAGTCCTCGGGCGGCCTCTACGATTCCTCCCAGGCCCGGCGCGAATGCATTCGCATGCTCGAGTCGGGGCCGGCCGCCGGCCTGATCGGCGCCAAGGCCCTGTGCGCGCAGCTTGGCATGCCCGAGGCGATCGCCTTCGACATGGGCGGAACCACCGCCAAGGCAGGCGTCATCCACAACGGCGAGGTGCTGATGACCGGCGCCTCGATGATCGGCGGCTACGAGACCGGCCTGCCGGTCCAGATTCCGATGATCGACATCCAGGAAGTGGGCACCGGCGGAGGCAGCATTGCACGCGTTGCCGCCGGCGGCGCCCTGCGAGTCGGCCCACAGAGCGCCGGTGCCGCCCCCGGGCCGGTGTGCTATGGGCTCGGCGGCACCGAGCCGACGGTCACCGATGCAAATCTGGTGCTCGGCCGGCTCGGTGCCGACCGCTTCCTCGGCGGCGAGATGACCCTCGACGCCGACGGCGCCGCCCGCGCCCTGAACGAGCGCATCGCCCTGCCGCTGGGCATTTCCGAGACCCAGGCCGCTGAG
>CALAHL010000576.1 GCA_937891725.1 uncultured Rhodospirillaceae bacterium
GTGGTGCATATGTCCGGCCAGGTGGCCTGGACACCGGAGCGCGAGATTGTCGGCGACGACGATCTCCACGCCCAGGTCGTCCAAAGCCTGAGGAATATTGAGCGGGCTCTGCTGCATGTGGGCGCAAGCCTGGACGACGTCCACGCCCTAAGGATCTACGTCAAACTCAGCCACATTGACCGGCCGCAGGACGTCACCCGCGGTTTGGTCGAGGTGTTCGGCGACGCGCTACCCTGCGCCACCTGGATCGGTGTTCCGCGTCTGGCGAATGAGGCGTTCCTGGTCGAGATTGAGCCGTCCGCTGTCACGATCCCGGTGCAGGGTCTCTAGTCTGTCCAGATTCCGCCGATCACCTCCGGCAATACGGCGCACAAGTCTTCGGCCAGGATCGGTTTGGTGACATCGTGGGACGCGATGCGGGCCGCCTCGGCATGCATCCAGGCACCGCAGGCCGCCGCGATGTCCGGCTTTGTCCCAAAGCCCAACAGCGCACCGATCATCCCTGCCAGCACGTCGCCCGTTCCGCCGGTGGCCAAGACAGCCGGGGCACCATTCAGGATCAACGCCGGGCCGTCTGCCGCCCTAATGACCGTATCCGGTCCCTTGAGCAGCACCACAGCCCCGAGTTGTCGAGCGGCTTCTCCGACAACCTCCATCCGCCCCAGCTCTCTGGAATTCATCGCGGGGAACAAACGCCCGAACTCGCCCCCGTGCGGCGTAAGCACGACGGGACCCGTGATCAGGGTCGCCAGAGCGTTCGGCTCGCCCGCAAACCCACTGATGCCGTCCGCATCCAGGACCGTGGGGACCCCGGTCGAAAGGGCCGCCTCGACATACGCCCGCCCACCGGATCCCAGTCCCGGTCCGATCACGATCGCGGCGACCTTCCGCCGCTTCACGAAGCCTGCGATCGCATCCGGTTTCGGCAGCATGGCGACGATCATGCCCGGCGCGTCGGCAGCCAGAAGATCTTCGGTACCCGACGGTCCGAGGGTGGTCACCAGCCCCGCTCCAGACCTGCGCGCCGCTAGGGCGGCCAGCCGTGCCGCACCCGCCATCTCCCCTGCGATCACCAGCACATGGCCACGGGTGTATTTGTGATCCTCGGGGCCAGGTGCCGAGATCTGTCCGGACCAGAGTGCCGGACCTATCACCCGGGCCACCGGTTTGATCGCATCCAGCAGGTCGGTCTCGATCCCGATTTCGATCACCCGAACCGTCCCACACAGGTCGCGGCCGGGGTGCAGCAGGTGGCCAGGTTTTCGGCGAAAAAAGGTCGCGGTCAGCTCGGCCGAACAGGCGGTTCCGCGAACCAGCCCGGTATCCCCATCGACGCCGCTGGGCACATCGATTGCAACAACGCGGAGACTTCCGTCGGAGACCTGGCTGCTGGCGTGATCCAGAAACAGTGCCGCCGCGCCCTCGACCGCCCGCGTCAGACCTGCGCCGAACAGCGCATCGACCAAAAGATCGGCTTCCTCAAGCAGGTGCACCGACACCGGCACCGTTGGCCCATCCCATAGCCGTAACGCCTTCAACGCGTCCCCACGAAGCCGTACCGGGTCGCCGAGGACCGCAACGGTCACCGGCCAACCGTGTCGTCGCAGATCTTCTGCGATCACGAACCCGTCGCCACCATTATTGCCAGGTCCGCAGGCGACCAGAACCGGCATTGGCCGATAACGCCGACGGATCAGCGTGGCCGCGCCGCGCCCGGCCCGCAGCATCAGAGTGAACCCGGGGATCCCCGCAGAAATGGTGGTTCGATCCGCCTCGCCCATTTGGGCACAGGACAGAACGGAGTCCGCATGTTTGATCATGGGAGGAGTGTAGCGCGTGGTCTCACGCTAACAAAAGAATGGGGCGAGTGATGGGACTTGAACCCACGGCCTCCAGAGCCACAATCTGGCGCTCTAACCACCTGAGCTACACCCGCCGCCGTGCGCCGGTCTCGAACAACCAGCGGAGGGCGTTGCTATCGCAGCCACCGCCCCCCGTCAACTGGCATCATTCGGAATTCGATCACGCAGCCGATTTCAGATAGCTTTCCAGCCGTTCAACCGCCCCGTCCAAGACCGCATCTCGTTTGGCGAAACAGAAGCGGATGAAGCTGCTCGGCGCCGTACCTTTGTCGCCGTAGAATGCTGAGACCGGAACCGCCGCCACTCCGGCTTCCAGGACCAATCGGCGGCAGAACAGCTCGTCGTCCTCGCCGGGTTTCAGGAACCGGCTCGCATCCACGAACAGAAAGTACGTGCCCTGGCAGATTGCAGGACCGAATCCTATGGTGCTCAGACCGGCAGACAGGCGATCACGTCGTGCATTCA
>CALAHL010000577.1 GCA_937891725.1 uncultured Rhodospirillaceae bacterium
CTCCTGGAAACCCGGGACGGTTCACGGATCGCCCTGACCTGCGGTATGTCAACGCGCCACCCTGCACAAAGCGTATCATGGTCCTCTTAAGCACGGCCTCTAACGGCTCAATTCCTAATCTTAAGGTTAGAACGATGCTCTTCGAACTCAATGATGCAGTGATGGGATTGGTCGGCGGGGGACTTATCGGACTGTCCGCCGCGGTCTTTCTGTTGGCAAACGGGCGGATCGCCGGGATCAGCGGTATCGTCGGCAATCTCATCGGTCCGGGCTCCACAGATATGAGAGTTGAGAACCTGCTCTTCATTGCCGGTTTGATTGGTGCTCCATCCCTGCTTGCGGCCGTTCTCGATCCACCGACGATTGGTGTGACCGGACATGTGGGTCTGCTGGTCCTGTCCGGATTATTGGTCGGCATCGGCACGCGGATGGGAGGCGGCTGTACCAGCGGGCACGGGGTTTGCGGTATGTCGCGGGTCTCACCGAGATCAATCGTGGCGACCCTGGTGTTTCTGACGATCGGCATCGCTTCAGCGTCTGCGCTGCGCTCGCCCCTCCTGTCGATGTTTGAGGGGACAGGGTCATGAGACGCTTGGTTTCCCTAATATCCGGCCTGCTGTTCGGTGCCGGCCTGACCGTCTCGGATATGGTAGATCCGGCACGGGTCATCGGATTTTTGGATATCGCAAGCGGCGCGTGGGACCCGACGCTTGCTTTCGTGCTGGGCGGAGCGATGCTCCCGATGATCGCGGCTTGGCTGATCGCGGCCCGGATGCGGAAGCCCGCCTATGCCGACACCTTCCCGGCAAAACCGGCAGCCCGCTTCGATTTGAAGCTGATCGGGGGGGCCGCGCTGTTCGGGTTAGGCTGGGGCTTCGTCGGATTCTGCCCTGGCCCCGCCCTGGCAGCGACCAGCCTTGGCGGCGTACCGGTTTGGATCTTCGTTGGCTCGATGCTGGCGGGCATGTTGCTGTTCGGTGCCGCGATGCGATTCCGTGCGGGCTGAACTCGCTCTACCCGATCAGGTGCATCTGCGGGTCCGCAATCGCGGCGAAACTCGGTCGGTCCTGGATTTGATCATAGTATCGCGCGATATTCGGGAACGCGGGCCCCTCTACCTCCAACAGATGCCAACGATGCACGCGAATGGACATTGGAATGTCGCCCATGGTCCAGGAATCTGCCGCTATATGTGTAGTTCGGCCAAGTTGATCGTCGACAATCCGCCATGCGGCGATCAGGTGAGCCCGCGCCGCCTCCACCAGTTTGGCATCCCGCTGAGCCTCCGGAAACCGGATGGTGTGCTTGACGTAGTTGTGCATCGGACCGATCAGTTCGTTGTTCTCCCACATCATCCAGCGGCTGGCTGATGCGAACACTTTCAGGTCATTTCCGAAGAACCGAACCGGGTCGTAGGTCATCGCCAGATACTGGACGATGGCGTTCGACTCCCACAGCACGTAGCCGTCGTCGTCGATGGTCGGCACCGTACCGTTCGGGTTCATCGCGCGATAGGCCGGCGTGTCCACGATGCCATAGGCCTGATTCCCCTTGGCCACATGTCCGGACGGGCCCATCGTGGCACTTGCCAGAATGAACTCGAACTCCAACCCCAGTTCCGCCAGTGCCAGCAGAACCTTCTGGGTGCGAGCCGAGGACGGTCGTCCCCAGAGCTTGATCGGCATGTCAGTCCCCTTTGCGCGTCGGAGCCGACAGGGGACACGAGATGAGCGGCTGTGACTAGAGGCGCAGATACTACAACCGCTGTGCCAGTTGCCGTTTCATCTCCAGAACCGCCTCGCTGTTGCGGTCTCGGGGGCGCGGAAGATCCACCTGCATCTCGGAGGTTACCCGGCCAGGTCCCGGCTTCATCACCACGATCCGATCTGCCAGAAAGACCGCCTCTTCGAGATCGTGGGTCACCAGGACCAGTGTAAACCGCTCC
>CALAHL010000578.1 GCA_937891725.1 uncultured Rhodospirillaceae bacterium
TGCGTCGCACAAAGCGGCTCGTGAAAGTTCCTCGGGGCGTTTGAAGTCATTGTCGTGGATGATCGCAGCGCCGATGAGACCTATCCACTGCTGTTAAGGCTCAAAGCGGAGCGCCCCTGGCTGCGGATCCTTCGGTTCAGTCGGAACTTCGGCAAAGAGATCGCCCTTGCCGCAGGTTTGCGTCGGGCCAGCGGTGACGTGGTGATCCAGATCGACGCGGATCTTCAGCATCCTCCGGAGCTGATCGCCGATTTTGTCGCCGCATGGCGCGCCGGGGCGGATCTGGTCTATGGCGCCCGCGACCGCCGGTCCGAGGCCGGCAAACCTCGCGACATCCTGGCACGACTGTTCTACCGGGTGTTCGCGCAGATCGCCGAGGTCAGCCTGTTGCCGGGAAGTGGCGATTTCACGCTGTTCGATGCCAAAGTCGTCACCGTTCTAAATGCCATGCCCGAGCGGAACCGCTTTGGCAAAGGTCTTTATGCGTGGGTCGGGTTCCGGACACAGGCGGTGCCGTATACGCCCGATCCGCGTGCGGGAGGCGGCTCAAAGTGGAGTTTGCGGAAGCTGATCGGTTTGGCAGTCGACGGGATCACGTCGTTCAGCGTCATGCCCCTGCGTGTCTGGTCCCTGTTCGGTGCGCTCATCTCGCTGCTGTCCTTCGCATATGGCTCCTGGATTCTGTTTCAGACCGTGTTCTGGGGGATTGATGTTCCCGGGTACCCGTCGATCATGGTGGCAATCGTGTTTCTGGGAGGTATCCAGCTTGTGACCCTTGGGGTTGTCGGGGAATACGTTGGACAAGTGTTCATGGAGGTGAAGCGACGACCTCTATACGTGATCGACGAGGCGGTCGGTTTTGAGACCAAGCCCGGAACGGACTCTGAACCCTCCGCGCGTTCCGCATCGCCGCAATGACCCCCGACAAGCTGCAATGTCAGGGCGAAATCGCCGAGACCCGGATCGGGGTTCCCCTCGCGGATCCGCAATCGGTACCTGCATTTGTGATCTGCCTGGCAGCCTTCGGCCTGCTGTCGATCATTCTGACCATGCCCTGGTGGTATGAGGGCCTGGTCATCCCCTGGGACGCCAAAAATCATTTCTACCCGATGCTGAGAGGGCTCGCCCGAGACCTGCAGGCCGGTGTCTGGCCGTTATGGAGTGATGCGACATTCTCGGGGCGCCCCACCCTTGCCGATCCGCAATCGATGATCACCTCGCCCAGCTACCTGGTGATGGCAGCCCTCCAGTCCGCGCCGTCGATGAAGCTGGCCGATATCGCCCTTCTGCTGGATCTGGTGCTCGGAGGTGCGGCGCTGATGGCTTTGGGGCGGATGCGCGGCGTGCACCCGTTGATCGGGCTTTTTGCGGCCCTGATTTTCGCATTTGGCGGCGCGCCGATAGCACGGCTGCAGCATGTTCTGCTGGTTCAGAGCTATGCCTGGATCCCGGTCGTCCTGCTCGCCTTGGAAGCCGCCTTCAGGAAGCCGACCCTACTGCGCTGCGTCGCAGCCGGCGTCACGGCAGGGCTGTTGGTTGTCGGGCGTGATCAGGTCGCTTTTCTCGCACTCATCGGGATCGCAGGCTGGATTGTCATCCGGTTGAGCGATCTCGGCTGGCCTTGGCTTCGGCACGCAGCACCGGCGATGGCGCTGGCAGCCTTTGTGGCAATGGCAATCGCCCTGCCGCCGGTGCTTGCCACGATCGGCTTCGCGGCCGAGAGCAATCGACCGAGCTTTGAGTACGACATGGTCGCGCAGGTTCGTGTCGTCTGGGTCTTTCTGATGACCCTCCTGGTACCGGATTATCTCGGCCCCCTTTTCAGCTCCGAAGGCTATTGGGGGCCCGGCGCCGCGACATGGGGCCCGGGCCTCGGTGTCGATCGCGCGACGGGTCAGATCTACGCGGGACTTGGCGTCATGGTGATGCTGGTCTGGTTCGGCATGTTCAGAGGCTGGTTCTCGGAGCGCCGGACCGCCCTCGCGGGGCTTGCGACCCTGATGGCTTTCACCTACGCGTTGGGGTCGGGCACGCTGGCTTTCTGGGTGATGTTTCAGAGCGTTCCGGGTGTGGATCTGTTCCGCCGGCCCGCGGATGCGACTTTCCTGCTGAATCTCGGTCTAGCGCTGATGGTCTTGGAAGTTGGACGGCGCTATCTGTCCGAGGGGGATCATGTCCGAATCCCCACAGGTCGACTGGTCCTGTTTGCTGGTCTGGTCGTCGGCGTCCTCGCACTGGGATATTGGGTGGCTGGCCATCATGCAGCTGAGGTCGATGTCCTCCCCCGCCTGATCCTGTCGGGAGTTGCGATCGCGGCGCTCTCGGCGGCCCTGATATGGGGCGTACGGGGGCCCTCGGCTCGGCGGTTTGCCGTGGTCGGTGTTCTGGTGATGGCAACGGCTATCGACCTTTCCGTTTTCGCAGCGGGCACGCATCTGAACGCGCGCCCGGTTGAGCCGTACCTGGTCCAGGAAATGCCGGAAG
>CALAHL010000579.1 GCA_937891725.1 uncultured Rhodospirillaceae bacterium
CGTAGGAGCCGGCGGGAATGGAGCCGTGGATGTAGCCCGGATTGGCGGCCACAATCTCATCCATCTTGGCCTGCGGCAGCCCGATGAAACGGAGACCCGGGCTGTGGTTCAGCTCGATGAAGGATGCCTGCGGAACCGAGGTTGCCGCCATGAACACGTCGACGTGGTTGTCCTTCATCAGGGCTACCGATTCGGTGTAGCTGACGAAATGAACGGTGCCGCCATTGTTCTTGATGTCATCGAACCCGAAGCCGTAGGCCTTCAGGATGGATTCGGCGAACGCCGTGCCGGTCCAGCCGGACTTACCCGGCGAGATGTTCGCGTCCTTCATGTCCTCGAAGGTCTTGATCGGCGAATCCTTCGCCACCGCGACCTGGAAGGTCGCCGGGTACAGGGTCGCGAAATACCGGATGTTCTCCTGCTTGGCGCCGTCGAACTTCCCGCCGCCGGTGTAGCCGTTGTAGGCGGTGTGAGCGTAGGACCAGCCGATCTCCGCGTCGCCGCCGCTGACCGCCTTGATGTTCGAGATGCCACCACCGGATGTGCTGGAGGTCGCGATCCCGGGGATCTGATCCTGCATGGTCTGCATGATCTTGGCGCCCAGTGGATACCAGGAGCCGCCGGCCGGGCCGGATACCATACGCACGAATGTGTCAGCCTGCACGCTTGCGCCAACCATGATCAGCGGCGCGGCCACAACGGCCGCCCGAATAAAGCTCTTCATTGGGTCTCCTCCCTCGGAGTGTGTCTTGAAGCTGTTTTTTGTGCTCCATGGGGAGAGAGTAACGTCCGTTGGATTGTATGCAAAGGGAGAAGGACAACTTCGCGTGCGCTCTAGCGCCGTTCGGGCGGCGTCTCGGCGATCCGCGCGACATGCTCCGCGATGTCGTCATGAGAGAATTTGAGATGCCTCCGCTCGGTCGAGGGCGGATGATTGGAGAGCCCCAAGCCGCGCCCTCTGAAATCCGCCTTCGGACGAATGGGACGCGGCTGGAAGCCTCCGCCGCAGGTCGCGCAGACATTGCGCAGGTGGGTTTCCACGCAGGTCCGGCAATAAGTACACTCGTAGGTGCAGATCATTGCCTCGGCCGAGTCCGGCGGGAGATCCGTGTCGCAGTACTCGCAATTCGGTCGCAGTTCCAGCACGGCAGGTCTCCTCAATTTAGAGCAGCCAGGATCGACCGCGCCACCCCGCGCCGCTAGCTCCAACCGTGCCGAAAATGCTGGGCCAAACCCTACCCGACCTTGCTGATCACCGGCGTCGTCGGTGAAATCTCCCCTTCCTCACCCGGGTACAGGAATTCGGGCAACTGGTAGCCTTGCAGGCTGTCCCAGTGGCTCGCGATGTCCTCGGAGAACAGATCCCGCACGATGCCGGACACAAGCCGTGGCACCGCGAACTTCATCGCGTTGATCGACGAGCCCGACGGCCCGAAGCTGACCGTGGCGCCGAAGGTGAACAGCCGCACATGACGCAGCCACGGCGCCTCTCCGGCCACCCGCTCAGTGAAGGCGAATTGCGGATCGAGATAGGGATAGCGGGCCAGCCGCGCGTTCCGCTCCTCCTCCGGCGGGGTGAAACGGTCGG
This sequence comes from uncultured Rhodospirillaceae bacterium, assembly GCA_937891725.1. Classification (GTDB taxonomy): domain Bacteria; phylum Pseudomonadota; class Alphaproteobacteria; order Thalassobaculales; family Thalassobaculaceae; genus JANSYC01. The sequence continues at coordinate 1,589 of CALAHL010000579.1, forward strand.
ACCAGAGCGCCGCATGCGGTGCGATAGCTGCAAGTTCCGGACGCAGGGAGAGATCCATGTCGAACCCCGTTCCCATAATCAGATAGTCCGCCTCGAACCGGCCTTGCGGCGTGTGCAGGTGAACCACCCCATCGACGATCTCGCAGCGCTCCCAGCTCGCATCGGTTTCCAGGCGGAAGGTGTCGTGCCTGGCCACCCGCTCCCAGGTTTCACGCGGAAACGCCTCGCGCAGGGTCAGCAGGTAGTTCATGAACCGCCAGCGCCAGGAATCATCCAGATCCGCGAAGTGCCCCAGAAACCCCGGAAACGACAGCCAGCGGAACGGCTGAATTCGCTGCATATCCGCGCGCCGACAGAACACGCTGACGCGCGCCCCATGTTCCAGCGCTGTCGCGGCATTGTCGAACGCGGACGCGCCGGCTCCGAGCACGGCGACCCGCTTCCCTTTCAAGGCGGTGAAATCGATCGGCTCCGAGGCGTGCGCCCAAACGGATTTGTCGAGCGCTTCGACCATCGGCGGCGTCCACCAGCGTCCGGCCCCCTCGATTCCGGTCGCCACCACCACCTTCCGGGCGAACACCGTCTCCAGCGTTCCGCTGGACTGATCCCGCAAGGTCGCCTCGATCAGATCGCCATCGGCCTGAGGACGGACGCTCTCGCAGGCCACCCCGTTCTCGATCCTGATCGTCAGCACCCGGCGCAACCACAGCAGATAGGCAGCCCAGTCTTCCTTTGGGATCTTGTTGAGAACGTGCCAGGCCGACTCACCATGCTGCGCCGAGAACCAGGATCGGAATGCCAGCGACGGGACATCGAGATCCGGGCCGTTGACATCCTTGGGCGAGCGCAGCGTCGCCATGCGGGCATAGGTCAACCACGGACCCTCGCGGCCTTCGGGTGCGCGGTCGACAATGCGGATCCGGTGCACCCGGGCACGCTTCAAGGCGTGCGCGATCGCCAGACCACCCTGCCCGCCGCCGATCACCAGGACATCAAGCGCCGGCGCACCGTCGGGTCCCAGTCGCTCCGGCACCCAACGGGTATCGGGATAGGCAATGATATCCAGGTCCTTGGCGACCCGCGCTTCCAATTCCGCCAAACCGCCTCGTCCTGCCGTCATCAAGCCGCCCCCATGTCTATCCGTTCGCCGAGTTTAGGATGCCGACCCGCTCCCGTCAGGTGTCCGATTGTCGCTGGTCTCCCTCCAGAGACGCGCGCAGAACCGATGCGCGCGTCGCCACCATCGCCGCCACGCCCAAGGCCACGATCGCACCCACGGCGACAGGCGGGCGCAATCCGACGAAATCGCCCAAAGAGCCCATCAGCAAGGCGCCAAGGGCCGGTCCGCCTCGAAAGATCAGCCCGTGCAGGCTCAACACCCGGCCGCGCATGCTGGGATCGACCGCCAACTGGACGATGGTTTGCGTCCCGATCCCCGCCGCCACCATCGAGAGGCCGTACAGCCCGATCGCCGGAACCGCGATCCAGATCACATCGGTCGCCACAAAGCCGAGAACCGAAATCGACACCCCGACAGCGCTGACCAGGACCAGGCGCACCAGACCGTCGCGTCCCCTGCGACTTGCCAGAATCCAGCCCCCGATCATGGCACCGACGCCGACCGTCGAGGTCAGCAGCGCCAGAATATCGGCCCCTCCGCCGAAAACCCGGTCCGCAAAACCGGGCATCAGCTCGACAATCGGCCGCACGCTGAGCGATCCCATCAGATGCAGGAGCATCAGCGGACCGAGCCCGGGGTGCAGCGCCACATAGCTGAGACCGGCTCCGATATCGGCGAGCAAACCGCGCCGGGCGCCGACAGCGGCATCGGGATCCCGCCCCGCCCCTGGATTCCGCCGACGCACAGCACCGAGGGCCAACAGCAGGGCCAAGTAGCTTAAGGCATTGGCCACAAAGGCCCAGGCCACATCGCTTGCCACGATCACCAATCCGGCGAGGGCCGGGCCGATGAAGCGCGCCAGGTTGAACAAGATCGAATTGAATGCCACCGCCGTCGTCAGATCCGCGTTCGCGACCAGACGCGGGACCAGCGCCAGACGGGACGGCTGATTGAATCCGATGACCAAGCCGTTCACAAAAACGATCCCGATCACCAACTCGATTGTCGCATGTCCGGAGAAGGTCAGAACCGCCAGAACCGCCGCCAACACCATTGACACGCTCTGGCAAAACGCGATCACCCGGATCCGGTCCATCCGATCTGCGGCGACCCCTCCGATAAGACCGATGAGAACCGAAGGAAACAAATCCGCGAAGGCGACCGCTCCCAGCCAGGCACCCGATCCAGTCAGATCCCACGCCAGCCAGCCGATCGCCACCCGTTGCATCCAAAGCCCGACCAACGAAACGCCGTTGCCAAGCGTGTAGATGCCGTATTCCGGCTGCCGCAAAATGCGCAGAACGGAGGTGAAACCGGTGTTCGATGACATATGTTAAGAGTCCATGGTGGGACTCTCAGCTTAACGCCTTGAATTCAGGCTGTCATTCAAACCAGGCAAGAATATATTAAAGCGAGAACGCAAAATGACCTTGCGAATTTAAACCAGAAACCCAATTATATGTATGAACAGACGGAACGGAGATCCCTGCGGTGACCGAGCCTGACAAAAAGGACACGGCCTCTAGTGAGGTCGGCGGCGAGACGGAGGCTTCAATGGCCAACATTTCCGCTGAGTCCGCGTCGGGGGATCTGAGTCCGTCCGCTCCGTCTAAGCCCGATCCTGCAAAGCCGGTTGTCGAAATCCAGCGGCAGGAAGTTGGGCAACTTATCGACATCAATTACGCGCTGTGGCTCGCGACGGTTGCGTCATCCCTGATGGCGATCGCCTGTCTGATCGCGAACGGCGCAGTCTATCTGATCGATGTGCTCGCGTTCTTCAAGGGTAGCGGCGTGGGGTTCGGAGAGTCGCTGCATTTCCGCCTGTTCGAACTGACCGCCTTGTTCAGCGTCGGGGCGTTGGCAGCGCATTTCATGCGCGTTCGCATGGATGCGATGAGGAAGGCAGCCTATATGGTTGTGCTGCCCACTCGGATCGTCGCCAATCCTCCCGGCGGCGACGCGATGTCGAAATTCGAATGCTCCTACCAAGTGACCTTGGCAATCGATCGGCCGGAACCGCTACAGGTTCTCAAGCTGAG
>CALAHL010000580.1 GCA_937891725.1 uncultured Rhodospirillaceae bacterium
TCAGCACCCGGCCGATGGCGGGCTCCGCGTAATAGTCGCCGGGGCCGAACAGGCGGGCATATCCCAGCAGCGTGCCCTCGGTCGGGTGACCGTCGAAGGCCAAGCAATGCCAGGCCTGCGGGTCGAGCCCGTCGATCTCGGCATAGGGACAGGTTTGCTCGACCACGAAGACATCGATCCGCGCCTTGTAGATCGTGTGCAACAGATCGGGGGTCAGATCGCTCCAGCGCAGCCAGCGCCAGGTTACAGTCGCGGTCACTCCCGCACCTCCACAGTCTTGATCTTGCCGTCGCCCTGCCCCATCCGTGCGCGCAGCACCTGCGTCAGCGGGACCAGGACGAAACCGCGCGCCTGAACATCGACCAGCCACGGCGTCAGCACCTCGAGCGTCGCGTCCCGGGGATGGCCGATGGCGATCGCCGTTCCGGTGTTCCGTGCAACCTCCTCGGTCTGGGCGAGCCGTTTGCGGACTTCCTCGGCGCTGTCGGTGTTGTCCAGGAACACATCCCGGTCGACCGTCGGAGCTCCGGCGGCGCGGCCACGCGCACCCAGGACGCTTTGAGCGGAGGTCATCGAGTCGAGCAGCATGAGGCCGTGAGCCTGCACCGCATCGGCGACAAGGTTCGCTCCCGGCATGCTTTCGGTGAAGCGGCTGCCCATATGATTGTTGATCCCGACATAGCCGCTGAACTGCTTCAGATTCCAGGCGATCCTGCGCCGCACTTCGGCCTCGCCCAACATCATGTCCAGCGCATTCGGTCCCGGATCGGCGTCCTCCCCATGGGGTTGCATCGGAACGTGCACCAACAGCTCATGACCGCGCTCGCGGGCGCGCTTGGCCTGGAGGGCGACCTCTGTGGCATAAGGCAGAAACGCCAGGGTGAGCGGTGCCGGCAGATCGATCGCGCGGGCCGACCGACGGCGATCGACGCCCAGATCATCGAGCACGATCGCGATCATCGGACGGCCGTTGGCGGCGACCGACGCCACCGCGTTTCGGACCCACGGGGCGGCACCGGGATCGAGAAGCCTGGGTGGCTGTTGTGTGACCGCGGCAACCGCCGGAGCTTCGACCCGCGGCAAATGCGGCGCGCCCAAGGCTTCCGGCGACAGGCCAGCCGGTCTGACAGGGCGGTTTGTGGGCTCGGGTGGGAGTGCCAGATCCCGGGTCAGCACCGGAGCGTTGGCACTCGGCACAGCTGGAGCGCTCCTGACCACAGCGAGAGCTGGCCGCGACGATTTCGCCGTCTTTTGTGTCGTGCCCGCCTCCGCCACCTGATCCGGCGCCGTCTGGTCGTCGGCGATCCAGACTCCCATGCCGAAGCCGCCGCCGAAAACCGCGGCCACCGCCATGAGCGCGAACGCAACCTTCTGCCAGGCGATGCGGCCTGGCATGGCCTTTCGCGGAGTGCGTTTCTTCGAGCGCGTGCCGGCCATCAAACTCCTCATTTCCCCCCAAAGCGGCGGGGCCATCGGCGGCTCGGGCCCAGTGCCGTTCCGCTTGCCGCTTCCGTGATCGCGGCGGCGTTGTTAAGGTAGCTTAACGCCGTTCGGGCAGCATGTTAACAAATCACCCCAAAGTCCTGAAATGTTTCTTCTCATCGATAACTACGACAGCTTCACCTACAACCTCTACCACTTTCTGGGAGAGCTTGGAGCGGAGTTTGAGGTTCGGCGGAACGACGCGATCACAGTCGAGGAAATTCGCGCCCTCAACCCGCAGGGCATCGTGATCTCGCCCGGTCCGTGCGATCCGGACAAGGCAGGCATCTGTCTGGAGCTGGTCGAAAAACTCGGGCCGACCACGCCGACCCTGGGGGTCTGTCTGGGACATCAGGCGATCGGACAGGTCTATGGCGGCAAGGTGGTGCGGGCGCCGCTGCCGATGCACGGGAAGGTCTCGGAGATGACCCATTCCGGAGTCGGCGCGTTCGAAGGGCTACCGACGCCGCTGCGGGCGACCCGCTATCATTCCCTGATCGTCGACGCCGACGGCTGGCCGGATGTTCTTGAGCCGATCTGCTGGAGCGACGACGGCATCATCCAAGGCATGCGCCACCGGGAGCATCCGATCTGGGGCGTGCAGTTCCATCCGGAATCGATCGCCTCGCAATGGGGGCATCGGATGCTGGCCAATTTCCTCAGGATGGCCGGGTTCAACGGCACGCCGATCCAGCCGATCGAAATGATCGAGAGCCGGTTGCGGAGCCCCGAACTCGACCAGCCAAAAGCCGCGATCGCGGTCGGAGCGGGCTGAGATGTCGGGCGATATCCAGGATATGAAGGCGCTGGTCGGCCATGTGGCAACCGGCGCCAGCCTGACCGAAGCCCAGGCCGAGACCGCGTTCGACATCATCATGTCGGGCGATGCCACTCCGGCACAGGTCGGCGGCTTCCTGATGGCGCTGCGGGTCCGGGGCGAGACCGTGGCCGAGATCACCGGAGCGGCGCGGGCGATGCGGGCAAAGGCGCTCAAGATCGCCGCACCGGACGGTGCTATGGACAATGTGGGGACCGGCGGCGACGGCTCGGGCACCTACAACATCTCGACCGCCTCCTCTTTCGTGCTGGCGGGCTGCGGCGTGGTGGTGGCAAAGCACGGCAACCGCGCGCTGTCCTCGAAATCGGGCGCGGCCGACGTGCTGACCCATCTGGGGGTGAATCTGGACTGCGACATGAAGCTTGTACAATCTGCGCTCGACCGGGTCGGCATCACCTTCCTGATGGCGCCCCGTCACCATTCGGCCATGCGCCATGTGATGGGCCCGCGCACCGAGCTTGCGACCCGTACCGTCTTCAACATCCTCGGCCCGCTGTCGAACCCGGCTTCCGTGAAGCGACAGGTGATCGGCGTGTTCTCCAAGGACTGGGTGGTCCCGATGGCCGAAACCCTCGCCAAGCTCGGCTCGGACCGCGCCTGGGTGGTGCATGGCGACGGACTGGACGAGCTGACGACGGCGGGGACAACCTTCGTCGCCAAGCTTGAGGAGGGCGCCGTCACCACGTTCGAGGTCACGCCGGAAGACGCCGGACTGCCACGGGCGACGCTCGACGAGCTCAAGGGCGGGGATCCGGCGGCCAATGCGGTCGCGCTGCGGGCAGTGCTCGGCGGTCAGACCGGGCCCTATCGGGATATCGTGCTGTTGAACGCGGCGGCCTGCCTGGTGGTGGCCGAGAAATCGACCGATCTCAAAGATGGCGTTCATCTGGCCGCCCAAAGCATCGACAGCGGTGCAGCACTCGCCAAGCTTGACGCGCTTGCCGCCCACACCAATCAGGAGGCTGCGGCATGAGCGATGTGCTCGCCCGGATCTGCGCGGACAAGCGGCTGGAGATCACGGCCCGCAAGGCCAAGCGCTCCCTCGAGGACCATCAGCATGCGGCCAGCCATCAGCCCGCACCGCGCGGGTTCGCGAAGGCCTTGATCGAGGACTCGCAGATCGGCTACGGCCTGATCGCCGAGATCAAGAAGGCGTCGCCGTCGAAGGGCCTGATCCGCGCCGATTTCGATCCGCCGGCCCTGGCCCGCGCCTACTACGCAGGCGGTGCCAGCTGCCTGTCGGTGCTGACCGACGAGAAGTATTTTCAGGGGAAGGATTCCTATATGGTCGCGGCCCGGGCTGCGGTCGATCTGCCGCTGATCCGCAAGGATTTCATGCTGGACCCCTACCAGATCGTCGAAAGCCGGGCCTTGGGTGCCGATTGCATCCTGCTGATCCTGGCGGCCCTGTCGGATGATCAGGCGGCGGAGCTGGAAGCGGCCGCTCTGGAGTTGGGCATGGATGTGTTGCTGGAGGTGCATGATGCCGAGGAACTGGACAGGGCGCTGGCGCTGAAATCCCCTCTGCTGGGCATCAACAACCGCAACCTGAAGACCATGGTCACCGATCTGGCGGTGGGCGAAAGCCTGGCGGCCCGCGTGCCGGCGGACCGAACTCTGGTGGCGGAAAGCGGGCTGGGCAGCCCGGCCGATCTGGCGCGCATGGCTGCGGTCGGGGCGCGCTGTTTCCTGATCGGGGAGTCCCTGATGCGTCAGGACGATGTCGAGGCGGCCACCCATGCGATCCTGTCCGATCCCCGTCCGTTGACCGAGCCTGCGGCCTCGCCCCGCTCCGTCGCTTGAGAGAAAACCAGAGATGAGCGACCTCACCCATTTCGATGCCAGCGGCAACGCCCACATGGTGGATGTCGGCGGCAAGGACGAGACCGAACGGACCGCAACGGCTCGCGGCACGGTCCATATGGCAGCCGAAACCTTCGCCCTCATCCGCGACGGCGGCGTCAAGAAGGGCGACGTGCTGTCGGTGGCGCGGCTGGCCGGGATCATGGGCGCCAAGCGGACGCCGGACCTGATCCCGCTCTGCCATCCGCTGTCCTTGACCTCGGTTAAGGTCGAGCTGTCGTTGAACGAGGCAGATACGACGGTCGAGATCGAAGCGACCTGCAAGCTGACCGGCAAGACCGGGGTGGAGATGGAAGCCCTGACCGCCGTCTCGGTGGCGGCGCTGACCGTCTACGACATGGCGAAAGCGGTTGATAAGGCCATGCGGATCGGCGACATCCGACTGGTCCACAAGTCCGGAGGCAAATCGGGCGACTACCGTGGCGCATGACCTGCTTCCCGTTGACGACGCATTGGCGCGGATCCTGTCCGCCGTCGGCCCGCTGCCGTCCGAGGTCATTCCGCTGACCGAGGCGTTGGGCCGGGTCACCGCCGAGCCTGTCACCGCACGCCGCACCCAACCCCCAGTCGCGGTCTCGGCGATGGACGGATACGCGGCGCGCGCGGCCGACCTGGAGACATGCCCCGTCACCCTGACCCGCATTGGCACCTCTGCCGCCGGTGCCGGATTTATGCGCCAGCTTGGAGACGGGCACTGCGTCCGGATCTTCACGGGCGCGCCGGTCCCAGAGGGCGCCGACTGCATCGTGATCCAGGAAGATGTCTCAATCGATCGAGACGAAGACGGCGCGCGGGTCACGATCAAGGAACCGGTCCCGTCCGGAACCTTCGTCCGGCCCGCAGGCCTCGATTTCAAAACCGGCGATGTGGGCGTTCCAGCGGGACGCCGCATGACGGCGCGCGATGTCGGCCTGTCCGCCGGGATGAACGTGCCGTGGATCACGGTGCACCGACGCCCGCGGGTTGCGATCCTGGCGACCGGCGATGAGATCGTCCGACCGGGCGAACCGGTGGGACCGGACCAGATCGTTTCCTCCAACGGCTACACGCTCGCGGCTCTGGTCCGCGCCATCGGCGGGGAGCCGATCGACCTGGGAATCGCACCCGACGATGCCGACGCACTGCGCACCATGGTGCGCGGCGCCCACGGCGCCGACGTTCTGGTCACCACCGGTGGTGCGTCGGTCGGGGATCATGATCTGGTGCAGTCCGCGCTCGCCGACGAAGGCATGGGGCCCAACGCCTTGGACATCGGCTTTTGGCGGATCGCCATGCGGCCCGGCAAGCCGTTGATCTTCGGACACCTGGGCGCCACCCCCCTGCTCGGTCTGCCTGGCAATCCGGTCTCCACAGTGGTCTGTGCCATGGTGTTCCTCCGGCCCATGCTGGAAGCGATGATGGGTCTGCCCTCCGGACCCGTGGCTCTCTCGGATGCAATTCTGGGCTCCGATCTGGCCGAGAACGACAAGCGACAGGACTACCTGCGGTCGACCCTGCATGTGACTGAAACCGGTGCGACCGTCGCCACTCCGTTCTCGCGCCAGGACAGCTCCATGATGTCGCGGCTGGCTGCCGCCCAAGCGTTGATTGTTCGCGCACCCTTTGATCCCGCTCGAAAAGCCGGGGATCCTGTACGGATCCTGTCGCTTCAGGGTGGTTTTGTTTCAATTTGAAGCGCCTACCGGCCGAGACTGCTTGACGACTCAAAGGATCAAAAGTAGAACATTTGTGGATGTACCGCATTTGTTCGTCTTGCGTCGGGACCATTCCAATCCCTTGAGACCGCGAGACTGATCCCGATCGGAGGGTCGATATGCTCACCCGCAAGCAACGCGAACTGCTCGTCTTCATCAATCAGCGGATCGAAAGCGACGGGGTCTCCCCGTCATTCGACGAGATGAAGGAAGCCCTCAACCTGAAATCCAAATCGGGCATTCATCGCCTGATCACCGCGCTTGAGGAACGTCGGTTCATACGCCGCCTGCCCAATAGAGCGCGCGCCCTCGAAATCCTGCGTCTGCCGGAAGATCTGAACCCGGCTCAGGCCCGCGGCGGTCAACCGATGACCAAGGGCTTTGCGCCGAACGTGATCGCCGGCAATTTCCCGGTACGGACCTCCGAGCCGGAACCTGATGCGGCGGTCGAGACGTCGAAGAAACCGGCTGCGGCTGGCACTTCCGGTATCGAACTCCCCATGTTCGGTCGGATCGCGGCAGGCACGCCAATCGAAGCGTTGCGGGATCCCAACGTCACGATTTCGGTGCCACCGTCCATGCTTGGTGGTGGTGATCACTACGCGCTCGAGATCGATGGGGATTCGATGATCGATGCGGGTATCTTCGACGGTGACACCGTGATCATCAAACAGTGCGACACTGCCGAAAACGGCACCATCGTGGTTGCCCTGGTCGATGACCAGGAAGCCACCTTGAAGAGGTTACGACGCAAAGGCGATTCGATCGCGCTGGAGCCGGCGAACGTCACGCATAAGACCCAAATCTATGGCCCAGATCGGGTGAAGGTGCAGGGCCGATTGGTGGGTCTGCTGCGGTCCTACTGACCCTAAGTCTGAGCGGTGGCAGTCGGTCAGGTGATTGGCTGTCTTCGGTGTTGTGGTGTTCCACGGTTTCCGGGCACCGCAACGCCGGCTACCGGATCAGAGGGCCGGGCGGGAAGGGAGCGGCGTCGATAACTTTGATATCGTGGTGATACAGCATCAGCCTGTTCACGGTCTCACCATCGTCCGAGAACGGCATCCACAAGCGTTCGGATGACCGCACGAAACCGCCGGTGTTCAGTTCCAATTCATTGGTCTGAAGACAGGCTCCGCCGTACTGACAGATGCGCCGCAGATTGAACAGAACCAGATCGGGGCGCAGCGTGTACGTCTCTTTGGAAACCATGCTGCCGGTCAGGTCACGCCCGGCTTTCTCGACGATCTGGTTTCC
>CALAHL010000581.1 GCA_937891725.1 uncultured Rhodospirillaceae bacterium
GTGATTGCCCATCACCCGCGCACACACCATCGTCAAGGCTTCGGCCTGGGTCGGATTGACCTTGCCGGGCATGATCGAAGAGCCCGGTTCGTTCGCAGGCAGAATCAGCTCTCCCAGGCCGCAGCACGGCCCGGATCCCAGAAGCCGGATGTCGTTCGCCACCTTCATCAGCGAGGACGCGATGGTGTTCAGCGTGCCGGAGGCATCGACCAACGCATCATGGGCGGCCAACGCCTCGAATTTGTTGGGGGCGGTCTCGAACGGCAGCCCGGTCAACGCCGCCACCTCGGCGGCGAAGGCTTGGGCGAAGCCCGGCTCGGCATTCACGCCGGTGCCGACCGCCGTGCCACCCTGCGCCAGCAGGTAGAGACGCGGCAGGCTCGCCTTCGCCCGCTCGACCGACAGGGCCGCCTGATGCGCCCAGCCGCCGACCTCGTCCCCCAGACGCAGCGGGGTGGCGTCCTGCAAGTGGGTGCGGCCGATCTTGATGATATCGTGGAACGCCGCCGCCTTCTCAGCCAAGGCGGCGTGCAAGCGCTCCAGCCCCGGCAACACCCGATCGTGCACCGCCCGCACCGCCGCGATGTGCATGGCAGTCGGAAAACTGTCATTGGAGGATTGGCCGCAATTCACATGATCGTTCGGATGGACCGGCACTTTGGCGCCACGCGTCCCGCCTAGGATCTCATTCGCGCGGTTCGCGATCACCTCGTTCAGATTCATGTTGGTCTGGGTCCCGGAGCCGGTCTGCCACACCACCAGCGGAAATTCCGCATCGTGCCGGCCGTCTTCGATCTCGCTTGCTGCCTGGTCGATCGCATCCGCAATGGTCGCGTCCAGAACCTTCAGCCGTTTGTTCACTCGAGCGGCCGCGCGTTTCTGGGTCGCGAAGGCGTGGATCAGTTGGATCGGCATGCGGCCGTCGCCGATCGGAAAGTTCTGAAGAGAGCGCTGGGTCTGGGCTCCCCAAAGCCGATCCGACGGAACTGCAATCTCGCCGAGACTGTCGGTTTCGATCCGGGTTTCGGCATGGCTCATAAGAGATTCCTCAGGTGCGTTTCAGGAGTGCGACCACCTCTATGTGTGGGGTCCAAGGGAACTGATCAATCGGTCGGATCGTTTCGATTTCATATCCACCGTCCACCAGAACCCGCAGATCCCGCGCCAGCGTCGCCGGATTGCAGGACACCGCCACGACCGTCGGCACCTTGGAGGCCGCAAGCTCCGCGGCCTGCGCCTTGGCCCCGGCGCGTGGCGGATCGAAGATCACGATGTCGAACGCCGACAGTTCCTCCACCGTCACCGGATCCCGGAACAGATCCCGAACCTCGGTTGTCAGCCGTGGCCCCAAACCCGCCGCATCTACGGACCGTCGCAAGGCGCCGATCGCGGCCGGATCCCCGTCCACCCCTCGCACAAGCCCGCCCGCGACCAGCGGCAGGGACAGGGTCCCGATCCCGCAGAACAGATCGAGACGCTTTCCCGCACCTTCAGCCGCCGCCAGCACCCGGGAGGTCATCTCGGCCTCGCCCTCGGCTGTCGCCTGCAGAAAGCCGCCGGGAAACGGGATCACCGGCACCCCTCCGAAACGCAGCACCGGGTCCCGCCGCGCCGACACCGGATCCAGGAATTCACCCGCATCATCCATGGCCTTGAGCGACAGGCGCGCAAGATCGTGGCTTTCGGCAAACGCAGCCAGGGTTTCCCGCGCTGTCAGATCCGGCCGGCTCGGCAGGGTCAGCAGCAGATCGATCCCGGCCTCGGTCAAGGTCAGATGCACCGAGGCATCCTCCCCCACCGCAAGTAAGGTTTCCAAAAGAGCCTTGATGGGCGCCAGCATGGCGTCAAGTTCCGGACGGATCACCAGGCAATGGACGATTGGCTCAATGCGCTTTCCCAAGCGCTCATGGAATCCGAGGACAACCCCGCCTTTCAGATGTCGGGCGGCGAGATCCGCCCGCCGTCGGGAAGCGGAAGGGGAGCGGTGCAGATCCTCGATCGGCACATCGCCCAAACCGACCCGGCCCAGTTGAAGCTTGACCTGCGCCAGCTTCCAGGCGGCGTAGGCGGAATCCTCCCAATGCTGAAGAAGACAGCCCCCACAGGCCATGAAGTGTGGGCACGGCGGCTCGACCCGGTCCGGCGACGCCTCCAGCAGTTCGACCGGGCGCGCCACGATCCCTTCGCCTCTATCCAGCTCCGGCTGCACCAGAAGCCGCTCACCCGGCAGGCTGTAGGGCACGAAGAACGGACGCGTACGGACGTCCCAGCCGATCTTGATCTCGGCCTCGGTCACCCCGTCGCCGCGGGCGCCGACATGCTCGATCACCAGCTCCATCGGCGGTTGATTGGCGGGCACATGGCCTTTCTTCATCGGGGTCGGGCGGCGGCGGTGACGCGGCTTGCGGTTGGGGGATACCATCGGATCAGGCGCGCGTGCCGTCTGCGCGGAAGCCCCGCCACATCGGCGCGGTGTGTCTCCCGACGAAATCGGCGAGCATTACGTTGAAACTCATGCTGACCCGTTCTTGGTCTGTGGTGTAGTTCGGCTTCACGCTGTGGCGCAGCCAGGACGGAAACAGAAGCATCCGGCCCGGCTTAGCCTCGATCTCGATCTCGCTCGCCGTCTCGGCGATCTGCTGTGCTGCGGCCGGACGGATCACCCCGGCCTGCGGGCGCGGATCGTGGAAGGTGATCGCATCGTTGGGCGGGAGGGTTTTGGCGTAGTACACGCCGGACAGGATGTTGTTCGGATGGGTGTGCGGCGGGTGAAACCCTGCCGGCGGATTCACATTGGCCCAGCAACCGGTGATGACATAATCCCGCGCGACAATCGCAAGCTCCTGCAAGACTCCGCTGACGGCGGCATCCAGGAATGGATGAAACGGTGCGAACACCGCCAGTTCATGCAGATCATGGGTGGTCTGCCAGGTCTCGCCCGGTCGCAGCTTCGGGCGTGGCGTGAACCATGCTTCCAAATGAGCCAAAAGGTCCGCGTTGAACCGCAACGCCGCGTCCTCCGGCAGGTCGAACCCCCGGACAAGCGTCGGAAACAGCGGAAAAGCGGCGGATTTGG
>CALAHL010000582.1 GCA_937891725.1 uncultured Rhodospirillaceae bacterium
TCGCGAACCGGTTGGAATAGCTTTCCCGCCGCATCTCGCCGTCTGTCAGAATATCGAGCCCGGCACGTTCCTGATCCCGGATCGCCAGCAGAGTGGCGTCGTCCTGCGCCTCCTGCAGGAACTCGTCGGAGATCCGCCACAGTTCCTTGGCGCGGGTGCGCGGCGGGAACCGGCCTGCCAACTTGGAGCGGTCCAGCAGCCAGTTCGGCTGCGCATAAGAGCCGACAAGCGAGGTCGGCAGCAGAATGTTGGTGGTCATGGATTTTCCCCCCGGAGGTTTGTTGCGTCGACGGTGGAGCGGGGATCCGCTCCACCGGTACCGAAGCCTAATGGCTTTCGCGCATTTCCGGGGTGCCGGACTTGCCGACCAGGAAGTCGAGATCGGCCCCGTCGGTCGCCTGGTTGACGTGGTCGACGTACATCTTGGAATAGCCCCGGTCATAGGGATTGCTGAACGCCGTGGTGGCGGCCTGCCGCTTCTCCAGCTCCGCTGCCGACACGTCCAGGTGCAGCTTCCGGTTCGGCACGTCCAGGGTGATCATGTCGCCGTTCTGGACCAGAGCCAGGGGTCCGCCCGCCGCCGCTTCCGGACAGCCGTGCAGCACGACCGTGCCGTAGGCGGTGCCGGACATCCGCGCGTCGGAGATCCGCACCATGTCGGTGATGCCCTTCCGCAGAACCTTCGGCGGCAGGCCCATGTTGCCGACCTCGGCCATGCCCGGATAGCCTTTCGGCCCGCAGTTCTTGAGCACCATGATGCAGGTCTCGTCGATATCCAGGGCCTCGTCGTCGATCTTGTCCTTGTAGTCCTCGATATCCTCGAACACGACCGCGCGCCCGGTATGCACCATCAGCTCCGGCGAGGCGGCCGACGGCTTGATCACCGCACCGTCGGGGCACAGATTGCCGCGCAGCACCGCGATGCCGCCATTGGGCTTGAACGGCGTCTTCAGCGGGAAGATCACGTCGGTGTTGTAGTTCTCCGCGTCCTTCACGTTGTCCCAGATGGTCTTGCCGTTGGCGGTCAGCGCGTCCTTGTGGATGAAGTCGCCGATCTCCTTCAGCACCACCGGCAGGCCGCCGGCGTAGTAGAAATCCTCCATCAGATGCTCACCCGACGGCATCAGGTTCACCAGACACGGCATATCCTTGCCCAGGCGGTCCCAATCCTCCAGGCCCAGATCGACCCCCATCCGGCCCGCGATGGCCTGCAGGTGAATGACCGCGTTGGTGGAGCCGCCGATGGCCCCATTGGTCATGATGGCGTTCTCGAAGTTCTTCTTGGTGAGGATCTTCGAGAGCCGCAGATCCTCGATCACCATATCGACGATCCGCTTGCCGGACATGTGCGAGAGGACATAGCGACGGGAATCCACCGCCGGGATCGCCGCGTTGGCGGGCAGCGACACGCCGAGCGATTCCACCATGCTGGCCATGGTCGAGGCCGTCCCCATGGTCATGCAGTGCCCGGCCGAGCGCGCGTTGTCCGCCTCGGCACTCATGAACGCCTCGATGCTCATCTCGCCGGCACGCACCGCCTCGGAGAACTTCCAGACATGGGTGCCGGAGCCGATCTTCTCGCCCTTGTAATAGCCGTTCAGCATCGGGCCGCCCGACACGCAGATCGTCGGCAGATCGCAGCTCGCCGCCCCCATCAGCAGCGCCGGCGTGGTCTTGTCGCAGCCGACCAGCAGCACGATCCCGTCCATCGGCAGCCCGCGGATCGCCTCTTCGACATCCATCGAGGCCAGATTGCGGTACAGCATCGAGGTCGGGCGCAGCTGGCTCTCGGAGTTCGAGAACACCGGGAATTCCAGCGGGAAGCCGCCCGCCTCCCAGACGCCGCGCTTCACGTGCTCGCAGATCTTCCGGAAATGGCCGTGGCAGGGATTGAACTCGCTGAACGTGTTGGCGATGCCGATCACCGGCCGCCCGTCGAACACCTCGCCCGGAAAGCCCTGATTCTTCATCCAGGACCGGTGGGCATAGCCGTCCTTGTCCAGCTTGCCCCACCACTGGGCGGAGCGGCGTTTGCCTTTGTTCGGGTCGTTCGAGGCGGTCATGGCACGTTTCCTCCGGGCCTGTGGTCCAAATCACTGGAATGCCGGGACGGATTGAATTGTTTTTGTCTTCCGGCGAGAGACCGGAGCGTCGCCCGGAGCGATGGCGCCGGTCAAGCGGGAAGGCTCATCCGTTCACCGCTCGGCTGTCCTCCGGCGCTTGATCGCGCTCGGTCATGCCGTAGTCGCGGATCACGCCGGCGACGCGGAGGCGGTAATCCTCGAACATCATCTGGCGGCCCTGCGATTGAGCGTCGCGGTGATGGGCGAGCTTGCGCCAGTTGGCGAGCGCCTCCTCGTCGCGCCAGAACGACAGCGACAGGATCTTGCCGGGCTGCATCAGGCTCTCGAAGCGCTCGACCGAGATGAACCCGTCGATTCCGTCCAGATCCGGACGTAGCTTGGCGGCGATGTCGAAATAGTCCTGCCGGTGATGCGCCTTCGGCCACACTTCGAAAATCACGGCGATCATAGGCGGATCCTCACATGTTTTGTTTGGGTCATGCGGAGAAGCTTGCCAGAGATGGCAGGCGGATGCTTCGTTAGCGGACGCAGTTTATCCGAAAGCCCCGCCATGACCTCCTCCACCCCGCAAACCCTCTACGCCAAGATCTGGGACCAGCATGTGGTGACGACCCGCGACGACGGCACGGCGCTGCTGTGGGTCGACCGGCATTATGCCCACGAGGGGTCGTTCCACGCGTTCGACCAGCTGGCGGAATCGGGGCGCAAGGTGCGGCGACCGGATCTGACGGTAGGGGTGGCGGATCACTATGTGCCGACCCGCGACCGCACCACCGGGTCAGCGGAGCCCGAGATCCGCGAGATGATCCGTCTGCTGGACGTGAATACGGCCGGGTCGGGGATTCGGTTGTTCGGGCTCAACGA
>CALAHL010000583.1 GCA_937891725.1 uncultured Rhodospirillaceae bacterium
TGATCATGACCTCAGGCCATCTGGGAAATTACACCAGCTTGACGGACGTGACCCAACCGCCCTTCGCGGACAATGTCGTAGTAGCCGCATCCGATGCATTCGATATAGCGGCTGGCGATTGCCGCTACGGTTTTTCCGTCCTGTTTCAGTGCAAGCCAGAAGGCGTCGTCATGATCGGTTTGGTCCGGATCGAAGAGCGGATTTACGCCGGTGTTGCGGGGGCCATTTGCGACGAATTTCACCCAGCCTCGCAAATCATCGTCCAACTCAAAAGTGAATCCGTCTCGATCAAGTATATCTCTCATGGCCGACTGATAGTCATTGAGAATCGGCTCATAGGTGATTCTTGGGGGTAGGGAAATTTCAACGACAGGTTTGAGTAGATCCAATGCCATGGTGTCCTCCATCATTTAGTAGGCTAAGAAGCCTACACCACGTTATGTTGATGGATATGTGGAGCGCAAAACCTATGCGCAGCATGGGGATGCCGTTACCACCAACGGGCGTGGCGTCCTGGTGCGTGGCCGAATCGGTAAAGGGCCATGGGCATCTTGAGCCGCAGAATTCAAAAGCAGTGGTTCATGAGAGGCTCGACCAGGTGGGTATTCCCAGATCAACCCCTAGAGCTCACCGGCCTCGCTCACGCCGCTCCCATCTCAAGGAACTTGTCCCGCCGCTCGGCGCGAAGTTGCTCGCCATCGATGGAGGCGAGGGAGCCGAGCTCTTCGGCAAGGGCGTCGCCGAGCGCATCCAAGGCGGTGGCGCGGTCGCGGTGGGCGCCGCCCAGGGGTTCGGGGACGATCCGGTCGATCACACCGAGCTTCTGCAGGTCTTGGGCGGTGATTTTGAGGGCCTCCGCCGCGTCCTTCGCGAACTCCGCCGACCGCCACAGGATCGAGGCGCAGCCTTCCGGCGAGATCACCGAATAGACCGCGTGCTCGAACATCATCACCCGGTTTCCAGCGGCGATCGCGACCGCCCCGCCGGAGCCGCCCTCGCCGATGATGGTCGCGATCAGGGGCACCCTGACGTTCAGACAGGTCTCGATCGCCTTGGCGATGGCCTCGGCCTGGCCGCGGGCCTCGGCATCGACGCCGGGATAGGCGCCGGCGGTGTCGACAAAGGTCAGGATCGGCAGCTTGAACCGGTCGGCCATCTGCATCAGGCGCCGGGCCTTGCGATAGCCCTCAGGCCGCGCCATGCCGAAATTGCGTTTCACCCGATCCGCCGTGGTCGCCCCTTTCTCGGTGCCGATCACAATAACCGACTGGCCGCGGAACCGACCGATGCCGCCGACCATGGCGAGGTCCTCGGCAAAGCCCCGATCACCCGCCAGGGGATTGAAGTCGTCGATCAGATGGTCGATCACCGCGCTGGCGTGCGGCCGGTCGGGATGGCGTGCGACTTGGACCTTCTGCCAGGCGGTGAGCTTCTGGTAGGTGGTGCGCAATTGCCGTTCCATCTTGGCTTGAAGCTTCTCGACTTCCTCGTCGATATTGAGCTCGTCGTCGCCGGTCAGATGACGCAGCTCCTCGATCTTGCCTTCCAGGTCGGCGATCGGTTTTTCGAAATCGAGAAAATGGCGCATGCGCCTGAAACTCCAGCTAAGGACCCGCTACGTCTTCTATCCGCCCGAATGCTCCGGATGGTCCGCAGAAGCACGGCGGGCGACCATACAGAGCCAGGACCCCACGCTCAAGCACTGGCCGTTCAAGCTTTGGTCGTGTCGCCCCACCATCACCCACCTGCCAGCGGGTGGTGGGCATTCACCAGGGCCTTCAGGCGTTCGCCCAGCACATGGGTGTAGATCTGGGTGGTCGAGATGTCGGCGTGGCCCAGCATCTGCTGCACGCTGCGCAGGTCGGCGCCGTGATCCAGCAGATGGGTGGCGAAGGCGTGGCGCAGCACATGCGGCGAGACCTTGCGGCGGTCGAGCCCGGCTTCGACCGCCAGCTCGTCCAGCAACTGGCCGAACCGCCTGCGGGTGAGATGCCCGTCGATCCCGCGCGAGGGAAACAGGAAGGCGGAAGTCTCACCCTTGGCCAGGAACACGCCCCGCACCAGCTTGAAGGCCTTGATCGCCTCCGAGGAGGCATCGGTCAGCGGCACCATGCGTTCCTTCGAGCCCTTGCCGCGGACGATCAGCACCCTCGGATCGCGTGCGACCGCCGCGAAGGGCAGGGACACCAGCTCCGAAACCCGCAGGCCGGTCGCATAGAGGATTTCAAGCAGGCACACCAGCCGGGAGCCCTCCGGGCCGTCGCGGTCACGGGCCGCGTTCAACAGGGCGTCGACCTCGGCTTCGGAAAGGATTTTGGGTAGCGGGCGCCCCTGACGGGGCGAGTCGAGCGAGGCGCTGGGGTCGTCGCTGCGCTCCCCCTCAGAATAGAGGAACCGATAGTATTGGCGCAGGGCGGAAAGCCGGCGGGCGGCAGTGCGTGGCGCCATGCCGGCGATCTCCAGCGCCCTCAGATAGGATCGCAAATGCTCGATCGTGGCGTCGGCCAGCCCGGAATGGTCCTTCAGAAAGGCGTGGGCGTGGCTCAGATCTCGGGCATAGGCGTCCAGCGTGTTCTTGGCCGCTCCCCGCTCCGCGGCCAGCATTTCGAGAAACCGGTCGACGCTGATCGGGCGGACCGGGCCTTGTCGGCGTGCGCTTCTGCGGATCGGCCGGCGGCGCGTGCCCGGTTTGCCCGTGAGCGTGGTGCGCAGGGCCATTCCGTCACAGACCTTGTGCGGCGGCGGCCTCGGCCGCGAACCCGCGCGCCTCGGAGACGAACCCCAGCGCCTTGAGAGCGCTGGCGATTTCCGCGATTCCGCTCGGCGCCAGATCCTCAAGTGCGGTATCACCCAGACCGGCCAACGCCAGCACCAGCCCTTCGCCGACCCGTTTCCGCTCGGCGGCGACGGCGAGGCCCATTCGGAACGCTGGGCCCGGATAGGTGTGCACGCCGGTGACCGGCTGGGCCGCCATTCCCCGCCACACATCGGGCGAGACCGGAA
>CALAHL010000584.1 GCA_937891725.1 uncultured Rhodospirillaceae bacterium
AGATTCGCTCACGTTTGGAAAGACAGTGAGTCGGCTTCTTTGAGCTTTGGTATAATCGGCTCTCGGCAGGCGATGTCATTTGTGTGTCGGAACGGCAGAAATCGCGAAACGGGCCTTTTATGTTTTAGAATAATTTCCTATATGATCGAGGTATATCGCAGATAATTAAAAAATTATTCTGTAAAACGCTGATAATGGAGAATAAAATGGTGAACCGAGATCCTGCTAGCGCGCCCAAGCCGGCGAGCTCGGTGCTTCAGATGATCGGCAACACGCCGATGCTCGAGCTTAAGCGGCTCGACACCGGGCTGTGCCGGCTGTTCGTGAAGCTGGAGAACCAGAACCCGGCGGGCTCGATCAAGGATCGGATCGGCCTCGCCATGATCGAGGCGGCGGAGGCGGACGGGCGGCTGAAGCCCGGCGGTGTGATCGTTGAGGCGACGGCCGGGAACACCGGTCTGGGTCTGGCTCTGACCGCGTCGCAAAAAGGCTACAAGCTGATCCTGGTGATTCCCGACAAGATGAGCGCGGATAAGATTCGTCACCTGCGGGCTTTGGGGGCTGAGATTCGGCTGACCCGCTCGGACGTGCCCAAGGGCCATCCGGAATACTACCAGGACATGGCGGAGCGGATCGTCGCCGAGACCCCCGGCGCCTTCTGGGCAAGCCAGTTCGACAACCCCGCCAATCCGTTGGCTCACGAGACCGGGACCGGCCCGGAAATCTGGGATCAGATGGGCGGTGATATCGATGCCTTCGTGGCCGGTGTGGGCTCCGGCGGGACGATCTCGGGGTGTGGCCGATATCTGAAATCCATGAACCCGAATATCCGCATCGTGGCCGCCGACCCGGAAGGCTCGGTCGTCGCCAAGGCGGCTGCGACGGGCGAAGTGACGTATGAGGGCGGCTCTTGGCTGGTCGAGGGAATCGGTGAGGACTTCATCCCGCCGAACCTGGACCTGTCGGTGATCGACGACGGCGTGACCGTCACCGACAAGGAGGCCTTCGCCGCCACCAACGAACTGCTTCGGGTCGAGGGTATCCTGGGCGGCAGTTCCACCGGAACGCTGCTGGCGGGGGCCCTGAAATGGTGCCGTGCCCAGACCGAACCCAAGCGGGTCGTGACTTTTGTCTGCGACACCGGAAACAAATACCTTTCCAAGGCGTTCGATGATGCCTGGCTGGTCGAGCAGGGGTTGGCGGACCGGCCGTCTTCTGGCGACCTGCGGGACCTGATCGTGCGCCGCGCCGATGAGGGCCGCGTGATCTCGGTCGGCCCGGAGGACACGATCAACACCGCCTATAACCGGATGCGGGCCAATGATGTCAGCCAGTTGCCGGTTCTGCAGGACGGCGAGATCATCGGGTTGCTCGACGAGGAGGATCTGATGATGGCGGTCCTCGATTGCGCCGATTGCTTCGGTGATCCCGTCTCAAAACATATGACCGGCGAACTCGAGACCATCTCGGTCACCGCTCCGGTCGACGACCTGGTGCCGCTGTTCCGGTCCGCCAAGGTGGCGATCGTGCAGGACGGGAGCCATTTTCTCGGTATCATCACCAAGGTCGACCTGATCAACCACATGCGCCGGAAACTCGGCTGATCCGATCCTGAAGGGGACTTTATTCATGACCACGCCGCGCAACCGCCACGGCTTCTCGACCCGCGCCATTCATGCGGGGCAAAGCCCGGACCCGACGACCGGGGCCATTATGACACCGATCTACGCCACCTCGACCTATGTTCAGGAGAGCCCGGGCGTTCACAAAGGGTTCGAGTATTCCCGGAGCCACAATCCGACCCGGTTTGCGCTTGAGGATTGCGTGGCGGATCTGGAGAACGGCGAGAAAGGCTACGCGTTTGCGTCTGGTCTGGCCACCATGGGTACGATCCTGGAGCTGCTCGACAGCGGCGATCA
>CALAHL010000585.1 GCA_937891725.1 uncultured Rhodospirillaceae bacterium
GTTTCAAATTGTTTCAGAGACATGCTTCACTTCATCGGCAAACGTACACAGAACTGCTTCGGCAATGCGGCAGAGGCTGGCGCTGCTTCTGGCGTCGCCGCCGACACCGCTGGTGGTACCGCCACTGCTGCCGCTGCTGCTGCCGCTGCTGCTGCTGCTGCTGCTGCCACTGCTGCTGCTGCCGCTGCTGCTGCCGCTGCTGCTGCCACTGCTGCTGCCACTGCTGCTGCTGCTGCTGCCGCTGCTGCTACGGGTCGTGCAATCTGAGTCGCCGTCGCCAGTACGCGCAGCAGCTGATGCAGCCGTTCGCGATATCCCTGGCCCGCAACGGCTACACCGCGATCACCTTCGATTTCCTGGGACACGGGCGAAACCCAAGTCCAATGGCCGGCGATGTCACCACCGAGGACGGTGCAACCCGGTATCTGCTGGAAGAGGTCGGTCAGGTGGTCGCGTTCGCGCGCGCTCGGACCGGACAGAGAGAAATCGCGCTTCTCGGCCACTCCATGGCGTCCGACATCATCGTCCGCAAGGCGGTCGCGGACCCCGACATTCGCGCCACGGTCGCGGTCTCCATGTTCAGCCGGGTCATCACACCGGATGCGCCGAAGAACCTGCTGGTCATCGTCGGGGACTGGGAGCCGCAGGTCCTGAAGAACGAAGGTCTTCGGGTGGTCGCGCAGGTCTCGGGACCCGCTCCCGCCGAAGGCGTCACCTATGGAGCCTTTTCGGACGGGACCGCGCGGCGCACGTTCTTCTCCCCCTCGGTTGAGCATATCGGGGTGCTGTATCAAAGCGACGGAATCCGAGAGGCGGTCAGGTGGCTGGACCACGCGTTCGATCGTCAAAGCGCCGAGGTCGCGGTGGTACGCGGACCTTGGATCCTGCTGCTTCTGGCGGGCTGCGTCCTGCTAGCGTGGCCGGCGTCCCGGCTGCTGCCGCAGATCACCGATCCGAACACGGCTCCCCGTCCGGTGCTGGGGTGGCGACGGCTGTTGATTGCGTCCGTTGTCCCGGCGGTTCTCACGCCGCTGATCCTCTGGCCCCTGCCGACCGATTTCCTGCCAGTCCTGGTCGGTGGCTACCTGGTTTGCCATTTCGGGCTCTACGGATTGCTGACGGCGGTCATGCTGTATTGGTGTGACGACCGAACCGATCGGCCGGATCCGCGATTGATCCCCACCGTCCGGTTCGTCGGTGCGACACTTGCCGTAACGGCATTTGGTCTGCTGGCCTTGGGCGCGCCGATCGAGACCTTCGTCGCCTCGTTTGTCCCGATTCCAGAGCGTTGGTTCCTGCTGGCGCTGATGATGACAGGGACATTGGCTTTCTTCCTGTCACAGGCCTGGCTGTCCGGCGAAGGTCCGGGCGGAACCGTCCGGGGGATCGTGCTGCGGACGCTGTTTATCGCCTCCCTGGCCTTGGCGATCGGACTGGACTTGGAAGGCCTGTTCTTCCTGATCATTCTGATGCCGGTGATCCTTCTGTTTTTCGGGATCTACGGGCTGTTCGCACATTGGGTCACCCGCCGGACCGGACACCCTTTCGTGGCCGCGATCGCCAACGGGATTGCGCTGGCCTGGGCGATTGCGGTTACGTTCCCCTTATTGGCCGGCTGAGCCACCACCTGTGAGGCCCCCGATGGCCCGACCGACCGAACGCCTGCTGCCCCTCACCCATCACGAGATCCTGGGTCTGGTCCGGCCGTTCGTGGCACAGGGTCTTCATGTCGATCTGGAGGCGAGCGCGCGGCAGGCCAGACGCCTGGCATTCAAATCAAGGCAGATCAGCGACGCCCCTGTCATCCGAGAGATGCTGACGTTAGATGCGGACCCGCGGCAGCCGAGCCTGACCCGGACCTTGACGACTACGACAGGTTTGGTCGCGACGGTGCGCGCTGACGGCACGGACATCGGCGATCTGGTGACAGCCGTCCTGTCCGTCGCGTTGACCGAACTTTTTGTCGAAATCTCAGGCACCACGATCACCGAGGACTGGACCGGCGAGGTCGCCTCGGGGCGGGCGAATTGGCACCTCGCCAGCACCGCCGCCCATATCGGTCCGGTGGAACTCCGCCTCAAGGTCGACACCGTCGCTGCAGGCATGCTGGATTTCACCTTGCAACCACGCGATGGCCACGAGCCGCCTCGCGAGCTGCCGAGCGATTTCCTGGCACTCTTGGGACGTGACTGGCGTCGATTGGTCAAGGCAGATGGGATTTGGCGCTCCGGTCTCCGGGTCAACCGGAATCGCGCCCGCCGCGACGACGAAGCCCGGGGTAAGTTTCGCCGGACCGTCGCCCATCTCCGCGAGAGTTTCGCGCTCCCGCCAGAGACCTTTCACGATCGCCATGCCGGTGCCCGGACAACCGTGATGCTGCGCCGCGCGATCCCACTCGCGGTCTGCATCCTGGTACCGATCCTGTTTCTGGCGGGCGGGTGGATCTTCGCGACCTTCGGATTTTCCGGTCACCCGGTGTTGCTGACGATCCCAGACCTGATGCTGGTGATCGGCATGATCATCGCCGCCAGGGAGGTCCCGGTGATCGAGCTGCCGCCACGCCCTCGACCGCTGCCCGATGATGCCTGGCGGGTTGCCCGGAACACCCCCGATCCGGCACCATCCGGAGATTAACGCCAGATCAAGCGAGCGCTCATGTCCGACCGCAACCCGATGAATGTTCCCGCCGTCTCGATCGCGGCGGTGAAATCCGCCCTGATCGAGCAGTTCGGGGATCCGGTGCTGCGCCGCCGGGCCACCATGTTGTGGGGCACCCGCGGCGTCGGGAAATCCTCGATCGTGCAGCAGCTGGCCGAACGGTTCGGCGTGCCTCTGGTCGACCTGCGGCTGACCACGATTGAGCCGGTGGACATCAGGGGGGCAATCTACGCCGATGATCAACAGGGACGCACCGTCTGGTTTCCACCGGAATTTCTGCCGGATGCCGACCAGCCCGAAGGGATTCTGTTTCTCGACGAGCTGACCGCCGCCGACCAGCGCCTGCAAACCTCGGCCTATTCTCTGATCCTTGATCGGCGGGTCGGACGTTACGCGCTTCCCGACGGTTGGCAGGTGATCGCGGCGGGCAATGCCAGCTTCCACGGTGCGGTCAGTCACGACATGGGGACGGCGCTGGCGGACCGGATGTTCCACTTCCACGTCCAAAGCACGGTCGAGGCCTTTCTCGCGCACGCGGTTGAACGCGGGTTCGCGCCAGAGGTGATGGCCTTCCTGAAAATCCGTGCCGACAAACTCGACGACACCCAGGCGCAACTGGCGGCCGACCACCTGGTGGGCGCCAGCCCGCGCGGTTGGGAGGACATCTCCAACGTCCTGAAATCCGGACTTTCGGACGATGCCAAACGCCTGTTCGTGCAAGGCCGGATCGGCGCCGCCAACGCGGCCGAATTCTTTGGGGTACTGCGGGAGATCCAGGCGGGCGTTGACGTCTCGCGCCTGTTGGCGGCCGCCCCCGGCCCTGAAACGAAAGCCTTGCTTCCGCGCAGTCTCGATGGGTTGTACGGCATGATCTACGGACTTCTGGCGGTGCTGGACACCCCCGAGAAGCTGACCCGTGCCTTCGAGATCGTCGAGCAGTTCCCGGACATGCGGGGCGACACACCGCTTCCAGCCCGCGAGGCACAGACCCTGCTGGTCGAGTTGATGCTGCAAAAGGGCATGGAGTTGGGGCTGGAGGCGACGATCCTCCAAAGCCCCGCCTATCAACGCTACCTTGACGGTCGGACCGCTGCGTGACCGGTCATGCCCCCTCCGAGCATCGCGGGACACCCGCGCTCCGGCGGATGGTCGAATACGCGCCGGCGACCGGTGGGTTGGGGCTCTGGGCGCTTCACCGGGATGTGGGCGAGCAAAACCTGATCATCTCGACCGACGGTGTGACGATCTACTACGCGCCGGACTTCACGCTCCACCCGATCGAAGAGCAGACCGGATTGGTCGCCCACGCTGTCCTGCACGTTGCCCTGCGCCATCCCCAGCGCCGCGCTGCCCTGCACGCCCTGACCGGCGACGTGGACATGGATCTGTTTCGGGTCTGCGCCGATGCGATCGTCAACAGCACCATCGACCAACTTGCCTGGCTCAGCTTGCCGCGTGGATCGGTCAAGCTGGATGTCCTGCTGAACGCCGCCCTCGCCATCTCGGAGCCGGTCGAGAAATCGCTGCTGGACTGGGATGTGGAGCGGCTATACCGCGCGATCGACGATCGTGGGACCTCCCGAGGCGGGGCACGCGGCCAAGAAGGCGAGGAGCCGGAGCGGGTCGATGGACCCCGCGCCTCCGCCGCGCGCGCCCTGGGCGCGGACACCAACGACGATCTCTCCGCTGCGGATGCCTCGCAGACCGCAGAGGCCACACCTGAGCGGGATGCCGACGCGGAGCGGAGTTGGGGCGAGCGGATCACCCGCGCCCATGCCGGCGATGGGCATTTTTCCATGCTGCGGACACTGATTGCCGATCTTCCGACCTCCCGCGTCCCGTGGCGCCAGATGCTCCGGCGACTGGCGACCAAGGCATTGATGCCGGAGCCTGATATTTCCTGGTCGCGCCCGACCCGGTCCTATCTCGCGAACCAAGGCAGGACGCCCACGGGACGCCGCCTGCCGTTCGAGCCGGGCCGCACCCCCACCCGTGCGGTGCCACGTCTGGCGGTCATGGTCGACGTCTCCGGATCGGTCGAGGATCAGGTGCTGGACCGGTTCGCTGCCGAAGTCGACGCGATCTCGCGTCGGACCGGTGCAGCCCTCACCATCATCGCGGGCGACGACAGGGTGCGTTCTGTCACCCACCCCAAGCCGGGCCAATCCGGGCTGACGGCTCGGAGCTTCGAGGGCGGCGGAGGAACCGATTTCACGCCGTTGCTCGAGGAAGCAGACCGGCACCGGCCCGACCTTGGGATCGTGCTGACGGACCTGGACGGTCCCGCACGGTTTGAGCCGCTCTGGCCCGTGCTCTGGGCGGTTCCAGAGGGGGAGCGGCGGCGGCCGGTTCCATTCGGCCGTAAGCTGGTCATCGACTGAGCGAAATTTTCCACACCAGGCACCAAAATCTGATAGATTGAATGCTTAAGGCAACTTATGAAGTCACCGCTCGAAAGGCTTGTCCTGAATGGATTATCACTCACGGCCCAGGCATCAGCAGCGGCAGGACAAGCGGTTCCTGCGCGCCGGCTTGGTCGTCGAAATCAATCGACAGAAGTATCCTGTTGCAAATTTTTCAATCGGCGGCATGTTGATCGGCAATGCCAGCACCGGGTTCCTGGTTGGTCAGAAAATCTTCCTCACCCTGTTCCAGGAACAGAAGCCTGCCGACAAGACGTTTTTGTACGGCTATGTTGTACGGGTCGATATTTTCGAACGCATTGTCGGCATCGATTTCGTGAAACCGAGCGAGGATGCGTTCCAGTATCTGGAGAAGCTTGGCTCGCCGTCGCGTACCGCCGGAAGGCCAGTTGCAAAACCGAAATCCACCGGCCTGTTCGGCAAACTCTTCAAATCTTAGATCACCGTATCTGGCCAAAGTTCTCCCATTTAGTCCGCCGTCTCCGCGCGGATCACTGCTGTCTGTCCGTGAACTATGACCCGGCGCTTTCCGCCATCCTTGGCTCGGTACAGACAATCGTCCGCATGTTTCATGATCTCTTCGAGCGTCTCGCCGTCACGTGGGAAGCATGCGAGACCAGCACTTGCTGCGATAGAGGTCATG
>CALAHL010000586.1 GCA_937891725.1 uncultured Rhodospirillaceae bacterium
TATCATATTTGACCGCCGCCGTCAGGAAAACGCAGCACCATCTGGGAAATCCGGGCTGAGAATCCGCAGCATCCCGATTTAGGAAAGGGAAGGCATATTGTTGTTGCTGCGCAACCCAAGAGTGGTTCTACTTTTGTTTGCAATGTTATTTTTGAAATATTAAAAATACCTGTAGAAAAATACAGTAAAAAGTCTGTAGATGATTTCAATTTTCATGAAAAACAAGCTCGTTCCGTAAAGAAAATAGACGCTGTTATCCACATTCACTCTAAGCCAACCGAGGCTTTTATGGGATGGTTGTTGGAAAATGAGTATCCAGCGATTGTGCTAACGCGAAACCTAGAAGGGTTCAGCGTCTCGATGCGGAACCATATCATGCGGGGGAAAAAAACCGTTGTTCGCGAATTTATGAAGAAAATGAATGAAAATGATCAAACGGAATTCGTGAAAAGATATTGGTACGGTTGGTGTTTCGATTTTTGTGTTCAGTGGGCTAAAGTCGTAGATAATAAAACGATACCAACATCCATCATGATTGATCATAACGAAATTTTTTCAGATCAAATTAAATCAATCAAAAAAATATTGCAGTTTTTGGATTTAGAATTCGAGGATCGAGATGTTTTAGAGGCGGTTCAAAAAGTATCAGATGACCCAATTAGATCAAATTACAGCGGTTCGAAGTGATGAGTTGGTATACTTAGCCGTCACAAATGCCCGGTATTTGCATCGTGATTCTCTGAAGCTGTCGCCAATGTGTCGACACCGGCGGCAAACTGGAGGCAGATGTGGTCTCAAGTTTTGGTCACCGAGTTGCAAGTCGTGGCCCGGAAAGCCCTGGACAGGATTGACCAGGCCGCATCGGGACGCATGCCGCTTCGACAGGTGGGAAATCAGAGCCTTCGGAACACCGGTCTGACACTCTTGCTCCTCCCAGCGCCCTTACTCCTAGACGAACGGTAACGCCTTCACCTTGGCGGTCCGCAAACCTGCCGGCGTTTCAACCTTGACCGATGTGCCGGGCTTCCAGTGGGTCATTCGGACGATGCCGATGGCGACATTGGTTGCGAGGTCGGGCGAATAGGCGGCGG
Source organism: uncultured Rhodospirillaceae bacterium (assembly GCA_937891725.1). GTDB lineage: Bacteria > Pseudomonadota > Alphaproteobacteria > Thalassobaculales > Thalassobaculaceae > JANSYC01. The sequence goes on from CALAHL010000586.1 coordinate 1,092, forward strand.
AAGTCACCATGCCGACGACCTCGTCCTCACCGTCTTCCTCTCCAAGGATCGGCCAGGGCGTTGAGCAGGCGGGAACCCCGTCTCCGTCGATCGCCAAGCCCCGAATTTGCCGCACCGGTCCCTCGGACGCCACCCGCAACAGCGCGTCCCGTCCGATGCAGCCGATCGCGGTGACGGTGTCGCAGAACCGGCCCAACCCGCATTCATGGGGCGTATTCGCGCGGGTCATGTCGCTGCCGTAGGACAGCAGCCCCCCCTCGATCCGCTCGATCATGTTCGGGCTGCCCGCTCGGACCTCCAGATCCTGGCCGGCCTCCATCAGGCGGTCCCAAAGGGGCTCACCCAACTTGGTATCGTCGACATAGATTTCGAAGCCGCCCTGTTTCGAGTAACCGGACCGGGCGATGTTGAACAGATGGCCGTCGAACTCGAACGGCTCGAACCGGAAGAACTTCACGTTGCGAATGGCCTCGCCGAACACACGGGCCATCAGATCGTCGGCCTTGGGGCCTTGGACGGCCAGCGGGGAGACATCGGGTTCGATCACGTCGACCTCCCAATGCAGTCCGTAGGCCAGGCCCTTGACCCAATACAGCAGGTCGCTGTCCGCAATCGAAATCCAGTAGCGGTCCTCCGACAGCTTCAGCAGCACCGGATCGTTCAGCATGCCGCCGGTCTCGTCGACCATCGGGACGTAGAAGCATTGCCCGATTGACAGCTTGCGCAGGTCACGCGGCGTCAGCATCTGAACCAGCCGGGTGGCGTCCCGGCCCCGGATCTCGACCTGCCGCTCGCACGCCACGTCCCAGACCTGCACATGGCGTTTCAGGTGGTGATAGTCGGCCTCCACGCTTTCGAACATGGTCGGCAGCAGCATGTGGTTGTAGACGGTATAGGCCTTGACCCCGGCCTCCTCGACCCGACGGGAGAAGGGCGTGGCGCGGATGCGCCGCGTGATGCTGAGGCTGGGAGTGGGCATTGGCTTTCCTCATTCCGGTTTATTGAGCGTCTTTTTTGTCGTCTCTCCGTGCCAAGACTTCCCGGGCCTGTCTGTCCCGATCCTGCCGGATACGGCGGATTCAGTTGATTCCGAAGGAAAAATGCGCCGGCTCGCGGATTGGAGGAATGACAGGTCGTGAGGGTGGTCTCTGATTCACCGCTTGCATTCGGTGCTGCGTGTTGTTATCTCCCCGCTTCCGCTCGGGGTCCCTTCGTCTAGCGGTCTAGGACATCGCCCTCTCACGGCGAAAACACGGGTTCGATTCCCGTAGGGATCACCAACCTTCCGTAAAGTGTATTGCTTGGATGTTTCGGGTCGTGTTCGATCGATGATCCCGGCGCGGGCGCGCGGCGTATCGACCATATGATCCAACCTCACGCCTTTCCCCCAGTCGTCGGCGGCCGCAGCGTTGTCCGTTCGGAAGCTCAGAAATGGAGCCGCTCGGATCGGGCCGAAGGATCGCTCGATCTCGGGTATGATTCCGACGACCGCCCGGTCCGGGTCGAGTATCATTGGTGGCGCTGGTTCAGCCGGGCGGATCCAACGCTTGATGATGTCTACACCGCCGAACTTTGGGTGCAGCGGCTGTCCGGCGACTGGGTCTATCTGCTCCACCCCGGCTCGGGCGTTGCCGCGACGGTCTCGCACGACAAGCTTCGGCCGATCCTGATCCAAGCCCTTGGCGTCGATATCGAGGGTTAAGTATCGCATCGCATTATAAAAATGCGGATCCCGTCTAGAAGGTAAAAAACCCTTTATCTATTGGGGTTTGCCTGATCTTCACGGGCGGCGCATGATGGGATTTCAACGGAGTGAGCGGATCATGAGTGGCAACCCGACCTATGCCGTCGAGCTGACAGCACCGGAACTTTCCGGATACCGTGACGGCAACACGGGCGTGGACTATGTCCACCGGCTGGACAGCGGTCGGCCGGGTCCGGAGGCGATGATCAACGCGGTCATCCACGGCAACGAGCTGTGCGGCGCGATCGCGCTCGACACGCTGATGCGTGCCGGGCTGAAGCCGACCCGGGGGGCGCTGACGCTCTGCTTCGTCAATCCGAACGCCTACAACCGGTTCGACCCGGAGAATCCGACCCGGTCCCGGTTCGTCGACCAGGATATGAACCGGGTGTGGACCTCGGAGCAACTGGACGGCCCGAAGGACAGCGCGGAGTTGACCCGCGCGCGGGAACTGAGGCCGTTCTTCGACCGGGCGGAACGGCTGCTGGATATCCATTCCATGGGCACCTATTCCGATCCGATCCTGCTGATCCACGGCCTGGACAAGGAACGGCGGTTCGCAGGCGAGATGGGTTATCCCGTCACCGTCGCCTGCGGTCAGGGCCATGTGGACGGGTTGCGGCTGATCGAATACGCGCCGTTCAACGATCCCGACAGCGACCGCATCGCGGTTCTGGTCGAGTGCGGGCAGCATTGGGCCAAGGGATCGGACGTGGTCGCAATCGACACCGCCCTGTATTTCCTGGACGCGTTGGGGATGGTCGACCCGGCGTTCCTGTCAGCACATGTGAGCGCGCCGCGGCCGCAGGATCAGCTGATTCTGGAGGTTACGGATGGCTACAATATCCGGACGGATGACTTCTATTTTACGC
>CALAHL010000587.1 GCA_937891725.1 uncultured Rhodospirillaceae bacterium
GAAACGCCGAGACGCCGGCACCAAGATCGGCGACCGGGTGGGAGGAATATGATGAAGGGTGTCGTCTTCGCCGGTGACCGGCGGATCGAGTTCATGGAGTTTCCCGACCCGAAGCCGGGCCCGGATGAAGTGGTGCTTGAGATCAAAGCCTCGGGCATGTGCGGCAGCGACCTGAAGTTCTACCGTCCGCCCGCCGGTACCATGCAGAAGGCGCTCGGCCTTGGCGATGGAAACATCGTGATCGGCGGACACGAGCCGTGCGGCGTAATCGTCGCGGTCGGCTCAGGCGTCTCGGAGAAGCGGGCGCGGGTCGGCCAGCGGGTCATGGTTCACCACTATAAGGGCTGCGGTGTCTGCCCCCATTGTTCGACCGGCTGGCAGCAGCTTTGCGTCGACGGGGTCGAGGCGGTGTATGGCGTGACCGGCCACGGCGCCCACGCGCCTTACATGAAATGCCCGGCGAACACGCTGGTCACCCTACCCGACGAGTTGTCGTTCGAGACTGGAGCGGCGATCTCCTGCGGCACCGGCACGGCCTGGGGCGCGCTCGAGCGGCTGGCGTTGCGCGGTGACGAGACCATCGCGATCTTTGGCCAAGGGCCGGTCGGCCTGTCCGCGACCCAGCTCGCCTCGGCCATGGGCGCGCGGGTGATCGCCCTCGACGTCGGCCTGGAGCGGCTCCAACGAGCCAAGGAGTTCGGCGCTGACGTGCTGATCAACCCGGCCGAAACCAACGACGTCGTCGCAGCGATCAAGGAGTTCACCCACGGCCTCGGCGTCCATGCCTCGCTCGACTGCTCCTCCTCCCCGATCGCGCGTCTGCAGGCGGTCCAGGCGGTACGGACCTGGGGCAAGGCGTGCTTCGTCGGCGAGGGCGGCGAAGTCACCCTCGACGTCAGCAAGGATCTGCTGCGGCGCCAGGTCACGCTGATCGGCTCGTGGACGTTCTCCACCAACGGTCAGCGGGAGTGTGCGCACTTCGTCGCGGATCGGAAGATCGACATCGACGGGCTGTTCACCCACCGCTGGAAGTTGACCGACGCGGAGGAGGCATATCGCCTGTTCGACACCCAGACCTCGGGCAAGGGCGTCTTCCTCTCCTAAAGGTAACCGGCCTGGATAGGCTGGTCCGACACGACTATCCCACTCGACCTGGAGAACGGACATGAACGACACGAGCAAGCGAAGCCCCGGTGAGGGTCCGATTCCCTCGGACCTGCTCGATGTTGTCGTTGTCGGCGCCGGGCTGGGTGGTCTGTATATGCTGTATCGGCTGCGGAAGGCCGGCTTCCGGGTCAAGGTCTTCGAGGCCGGTGGCGGTGTCGGCGGCACCTGGTACTGGAACCGCTATCCCGGCGCGCGCTGCGATATTGAGAGCATGGAATACTCCTACTCGTTCGACGACGAGCTTCAACAGGAGTGGGAATGGCCGGAGCGTTACGCAACCCAGCCGGTGATCCTCGACTACGTCAACCACGTCGCCGACCGGTTCGACCTGCGCCGCGACATCACCTTCGACACCCGGATCAAGACCGCGACGTTCGAGCCGTCGGCCGAAGTCTGGACGCTTACCGCCGACGGCCTGCCGCCGATCCGTGCGCGGTGGTGTGTGATGGCGACGGGCAATCTGTCGACCCCGCAGACGCCCGACTTCAAGGGCCTCGAAAGCTTCGAGGGTGATTGGTATCACACCGGCATGTGGCCCCATGAGGGGGTCGACTTATCCGGCAAGCGGGTCGCCGTGGTTGGTACCGGGTCGACCGCGATTCAGATGATTCCGAAGATCGCTGCCCAGGCCGACCACCTTCACGTCTTCCAGCGGACCGCGAATTTCAGCCTGCCCGCGCGCAACGCGCCGATGGACAAGGAGCGCGAGCGCGCGTTCAAGGCGACCTATCCCGAACGCCGGGCCGAGGCGCGGCGCACGTCCTTCGGCGTGTCGGGCTATCCGCTCCCGACGCAATCCGCGCTCGAGGTCTCGAAGGAGGAGTTGGTCGCCCGGTTCCAGGCGCTGTGGGACGAAGGCGGCACGATCGGCTTCCTGACCTGCTTCAACGACTTCCTGGTCAGCGAGGAGGCAAATGAGGTGGCGGCCGAGTTCGTGCGCGGCAAGATCCGCGAGACCGTGAACGACCCCGAGGTCGCCCAACTGCTCTGCCCGAACGATCACCCGATCGGCTCGAAGCGCTTGTGCCTCGATACCGGGTACTACGAGACCTACAACCGCGACAACGTCACGTTGGTCAACGCACGGGCGACGCCGATCATCGAGATCACGCCCAAGGGCATCCGGACGACCGATGCCGAGGTCGAGGTCGAGGTCGACGTGATCGCCTTCGCCACCGGGTTTGACGCGATGACCGGCGCCCTCCGGGAGATCGACATCTCTGTCGCGGGCGGCGAGCGGCTTCGGGACAAATGGGAAGGCGGGCCGCTGACCTATCTCGGCCTTATGGTGAACGGCTTCCCCAACATGTTCCTGATCACTGGCCCCGGCAGCCCGAGCGTAAAGAGCCAAATGATCCACTCGATTGAGCAGCACGCAGATTGGATCTCCGACTGCATCGAGTACATGCGCGAGAACTGCATCACGGCGATTGAGCCCGAGGCCGAGGCCGAGATGCGGTGGGTCCTCCACGTCAACGAGGTGGCGGATGGCACCCTCTATCCCCGCGCCAACTCCTGGTATGTAGGCGCGAACATTCCTGGCAAGCCGCGGGTGTTCATGCCCTATGTCGCCGGAACCTCTGTCTATCGTGAAAAATGCGACAGGATCGCCGCGGCCGGCTACGAGGGCTTCAAGCTGACCACGGAGTCGAACCCGGCCAGCGCCG
>CALAHL010000588.1 GCA_937891725.1 uncultured Rhodospirillaceae bacterium
GACGTTGCCATGCCGTGCGCCACCCAGAACGAGTTGAACGGTGATGCGGCCAAGGAACTTGTGAAATCCGGCGTGATGGCCGTCGTCGAAGGCGCGAATATGCCGACCACGGCCGAAGCCATTGAAATTCTGCGGGATGCCGATGTTCTGTTCGCGCCGGGCAAGGCGGCCAATGCCGGCGGTGTGGCCGTCAGCGCGTTCGAACGCAGCCAGAACGTGACCGGGATCAGCTGGTCGCGCGAGGAGGTGGATTGCCAGCTCCGGAAAACCATGGCCGACATTCACCGGACATGCGTCGATCATGCGGCACTCAGCAGACGGCCCGGGTCCCATATCGACTATCTGGACGGCGCCAATATCGGCGGCTTCGTGAAAGTGGCCGATGCCATGCTGGCCCACGGGCTGACCTGAGGACTCCTTTGACTCAGCAAAGGCCGGTCACCCGACCACCATCGCCTTCGCTCGGCTCGCCATCGGTTCGGGGATTTTGCTCGGACGTCGGGCGTCGAGGTCCAAGTGCACGCCGAACTGCGAAAGCTCGGCCAGCAGGGCGCCGTCGGACGGCCGCTGCAGGCGGTGGACGAGACGCATCGACGAGCCACCGACATGAGCGAAACAGGAGATCACGTCGATCGGCTCACCCACCTCAGGGCGCTCCAAAATCTGCAGCTGAAACTCGAAGGTGGAGTAGCCGATCCGCTGCTCCCGGTGGTAAGCGGGGTCCATGCCCGCGCGGGTCAGAAGCTGGCCGATCGCGGACGAGAACCGGTGGATCATCGCCGACACCGACATATGTCCACTGCGGTCCAGATCCTTCGGCGCCACAATGTCGACTATGGCGCGAGTCCAGCCGGGCCCGGCGGGGATCTCAGAGCGCACCTCGCGGGCGGGTCCGTCCCAGATGACGGCTTCGCTCTCGGCGAGGTCTGCGCCGACCAGGGTCTGCTCATTGGTGGCACAGGTCTCGCCCGTGGCGCTGTTGATCAGTTTGTGGCCGAAAACCACCGTGCCGTCTGCGATCGAGATTGGCGCGGAGTGGATGTGGTACTGGTCGCCCTTGCGCAGCTCGGCCAGATATCGGGTGTGGCAGTCGACCGTGTGACAGGCGTCCGGGTCCTGGCCATGGGCCATCAGCGCCCGATCTCCCGCCGCCATGAACTTCTCGTAGTAATAGGCGACCGTAAAATGCTCGACGATATCCACTTCCCAAGGCGGCACGTCGGACCGAAAGGTCTCGGAGTAGCCCTCGGGGACGGTGACATTGGCGTCGGTCATTTCGGAATCTCCATCCGGTAGAAGGATTTGGCGGTATCGTGGAACACCGCGCGGCGCTCGTTGTCGCTCAGCTTGGACAGGATGTCGAGGAAGCCCTCCAACTGCTCCCGATAGCCGACACGCAGGCTGGCCGGTGGGAAATTCGAGGCCCACATGCAGCGCTCTACCCCGAAGATCTCCAGGGCCTCCAGCACCACACGGCGGTTGCTCTCGACCGTCCAGGGCGCGTCTTTCAGGCCCAACTCCGACAGTTTCACATATACCCATGGGATCCTGGCGATTGCGACCATTTCGGCGCGCCAGGCCGCCAAACCCTCCTCGGAACGGTTCCAGGGAAAACCCGTGTGGTTCAGGACGACCGGGATCTCCGGATGCCGCTCGATCACGGTTGCCGCTTCCGAAAGGTGCCAGAACGGCACCCGCAGATCATAGCTCAACCTGTGAACGCCGAGCAGCCGATACCCCTCTCGCCACGCCGGGTCGGAGAGCGATCTAGGACCATCGGGGAAGGGTGCGTCGGCGGTCGGCGCTGTCACCGGTTTTGAGCGAATGCCGCGCATCAGCGGAAAGGCCGCATGTGCCGCGAGCTTGGCCTCCACCTCCGGATCGTCGAGCCAGACATGGCCGACCACCGCGTTCGGCATACCGTGTTCGGCGGCCACCTCGTGAATCCAACGGGTCTCTCCGACCTGATCGTCCCGGTCCCACTCGGCCTCGACATGGACCGTGCCGACGATCTCGAACCCCGCCGCATCGCGCCGATAATCGTCCGGCATGTAGCGGCGCTTGAGTGCGGTGTAGTCCCCCAGGAAAAAATTCGGCTCCGGATGGTCGGAAAGCCAGGGGTAGTAGTTGCGCTCCAGATCCCAGAGATGATGGTGCGCGTCGATGATAGGAAACGGTTTTTTGTCACTCATGATGTCCGAACCATGCCATGGCAGCCGGCCCGATTGAAGACACCGCGGGACACCGATAGGCTCGCCCCCAAATCAAGGCAGTTTCGGGAGGACTGAGGTCATGGAACGGATCAACCCGTTGCGTCGGAAATTGGAGGCAGGCGGCGCCGGTGCCGGTGTGCTGATCACCATGCCGAGCGTCAATCTCGCTCGGATTCTGGCCCATGCCGGATTCGATTATCTGTTCATCGATATGGAACACGGTCCGATCGACGTGGCCAGCGCCCATCACCTCATCCAAGCAACCGCCGGAACCGCCTGTGCGCCACTTGTACGGGTCTCGAAACCGGATCTGGCGCTGACCAAGCCGGTGATGGACAGCGGTGCCATGGGCGTGATCTTCCCGATGGTCAACGACCGGGCGACCGCCGAAGCGACCGTGCAGGCGACGCGCTATCCGCCGGAAGGGGAGCGGGGCTGGGGTCCGTTCTACGCGCCGGCCCGCTGGGGCGT
>CALAHL010000589.1 GCA_937891725.1 uncultured Rhodospirillaceae bacterium
AAGGCAAAACTCTTGCCCCAGGTGCAGCGTCTGCACGGCCTTGGTAACAAGGCGGGCCTGCTGAACAAGGTCGAAGGTTGGGCCGCTCGGGATGATCCGCAAGCCGCCTTCAACACGATGTTCGTCGATGAGACGATCAAAGGCCCGGTGCGGGTTCATCGGAAAGAGGTCAGGTTCCAGTGCACTGGCTTGATCGAAGCAGTGCGCCTCAAGATAATCATGGATCAGCTTTGCCTTGGCGGCTGACAATTTGCCTTTCCGAAAATTGCTGTGATCCGGGCCGGTCGGCTCATCCGGGTCAACAATCAGATCGATCATGGCCGCGATGGTCGTGCCCTTGGCGCTGGCAACGCCACTGATGGCTCGGAAGAGCTTCTGCACGGCTTCGGTGCGTTCCGCCGTGGTCATGACGGTCCAATCGATTTCCCCAGAAATTTTTTCCATGCCACGCTACCCGTTCTGACCCGCAGAATACCTGCCTCTTGCTCTCTCCCAGCGACTATTCTCGACCGCGCATCGCTACCGCATCCGAAAATAACGCTTTGAGAAATAGGACTTTTATCCTATTATGTTCTGCTTATGTTCTAATTTTGGAGCAAAGGAGGACATCACAGAGAGAAAAGCCCGAATGGGCGGAAAGGACAAGAGAGATGGACCAGAACCATGACCCTAACGACGTGGCAATGCCGCCAAGCCTCACCATCGATTGGGAGGTCTATGCAGCCATGCTTGAAGAGAGCGACCTGCCGCTTGAAAAGCAAAAAGAGCTGATCGAAACGCTCTGGTCGCTGGTGGTGATGTTCGTGGATTTGGGCTTCGATCTCAATCCTGTCCGTCAAATCTGTGGAGAACATGAAGACGCTTTGTCTGACGATCCCCCTGATCTGGTATCCTTGTTGCAACAAGAATGGCAGCAGGATCGAGAGGAGGACACATGGCAGTCGTAAACCTACAAACATCAAGGAAAGCGGTGATTTACTGCCGTGTCTCCGGTGCAAAACAGGTGCGTGAAGGCGACGGCCTTGCCTCCCAAGAAAACCGGTGCCGTGAATATGCGACCTACAAGGATTATGATGTCATCGAGGTTTTCCGCGATGATATGTCGGGCAAGTTCGAGCGCCGCCCGGCCATGGACAGGATGCTTGCGTTCCTGCGCCTGCATCCAAAGGGCAGCGTCTCGGTCATCATCGATGACATCAACCGCTTTGCCCGGAATGTGAAAGCCCATATCTCCTTGCGCGAGACGCTCTCTGACGCGGGTGGTGTCCTGGAAAGCCCGTCCATCGAGTTTGGCGAGGACAGCGACTCCCGCTTGGTCGAGCACATGCTGGCCTCTGTCGCCCAGCATCAACGCGAGAAGAATGCCGAACAGACGGCCAACCGGATGAAGGGGCGACTGATGAACGGTTATTCCGTCTTCACTGCGCCCATTGGCTACG
>CALAHL010000590.1 GCA_937891725.1 uncultured Rhodospirillaceae bacterium
ACTGCGCGTCTCCAGCAGAAAACCGGTGTTCAAGAACAGATTCTGGCCACCAGCGACGAACGCGTTGATCTGATCATCCTTGCGAATGTAGATGTCAACCGCGTCTGAATTGAGCCCTGCGGCGCGGAACAGTGGCGTCGCGAAATCTCGGATGGTAGCCTCAATCTCGGCATCTCTGATCGAGCCTTGGGCGAAAGCGCCGCTGGGGAAGCCAACCGTCAATGCCGTGGCGGAAACTGCCGCAATCACCGCTGCCCCCCACCGGCGGGCCGACGTCCGAAGACCGGGCCGACGCGTATGTGGGATATACTCTTGGCGAAACCGTTCGATTGATTTCATGATCACCATCATCCGTTCCCTTGCTCAGGCAGCCTATCGCCACCTATGCGATCGCGAAACCGCCACTCGTCAGAAAGGCGCGCGCGCGATGACCAATGTCATGATCCGAAGTTATGTCATTCCGATGGCAGTCACCGGATCCCTGCTGACGGCCTGCGCCGGCGACGACACGTTCGAGGTGACAGAGGGCTTCTTTGGAGCCACCGCTGCAGAGGAGCCGCGCGCCGCGTTGGTGGCGCGCGATGTTCTCGTCGCAGGCGGCTCAGCGGCTGACGCGGCCGTAGCGATGTATTTCACCCTTGCCGCCACGCTGCCGTCCTCTGGTGGTCTCAGCGCCAACGGATCTTGTTTGAGCTTCCAGCCTGCGAAAGGCCGCGTCGTAACTCCGTTCAGCACGGATCGCAGCGGGCCGGACGGCGTCAAAAACCCACCCTTCGAGCTGCTCTCCTTCCCTCCACAGCCGGGTTCGACCCAGGGCCCGACCGTGGCCATTCCGCTGGGGCCACGGGCCATGTTCGCGCTACACGCCAAGTATGGCCGTCTCACCTTCGAGGAGTTGCTGGCGGCCGGCGAACGTCTCGCTCGGTTTGGCGCACCGGTCTCGAAGGCCTTCGCAACCGATCTGGCCTTGGACGGCGCCGTTCTGGAGTCGGATTTCCCGGCGTCCCGTGTCTTCCTGCGCGGCGGGCGCCCGCTTGACCAGGAGGACGGTCTGACGCAGCTCGATTTGGCCGCCACCCTCGGACGAATCCGAGGCGAAGGTATCGGCTCGCTCTATTCCGGCGGGCTGGCGCATTCCTTCATCGAGGCGGCGGAACAGGCAGGTTACCGGGTTGACCCGGACCGCATGCGCAATGCCCTCCCCACCATCACGACCGCGCAGGGTGTGATCCATGACGACCACATCTGGGCTGTCGCTGCCGCCAATTCTGCCGATCTGGCGCTTGGTCAGGTCGCCTATGACCTGATCCTGGACGGCGCCGAGTGGTCGTCGAACAAGGCCGAAAACCAAAGCACGTTGGGCCGCGCTCTAATGGCGGCAAGCGATATTACGGCGGATGGGACAGCCTCAATCGGCGAAGACGCCGCCGAGTTGGCGATGGGCCAGACGCCCGCCGGACTGTCGCCGGCTCCGACCGGTGCCAGCGCCAGACTCGCAAAAACCCTAGGCGTTCGAGCCACCCCAAGTTCCGGCGCAACGGCGTTTTATGCGGTCGACCGGACCGGCATGGGGGTCGTGTGCGCCATTGGTCTGGGCGCCCCGTTCGGGACCGGCAAGATGGCACCAGGCCTGGGCATGATGTTCGGCGCCCCCGTAGCGGAGACCGGCGACGGACCAGGAGCGTTCGCGTTGATGGTGGCGAACACCAACGCGAACCAGCTCCACATGACCGCCTACGGTACCGGCGGCAGATCTGCCCTCTCCGCCTTGATCACCGCCACGCTCGATCACTGGGCTGGCGGAGACGGTCCGGAAGCCGCGGCCGCCGCACCGCGCAGCCATCCGGCCGCCGGGAGCGGCGGGCTCGCCGTCGAACGCGCAATGCCACCGGCCGTCACGCAGAGTTTGGAGGGACTCGGGTGGCGAACGGAACCATTACCGACCTTGGGGCAGGCCGAGTTGTTCAGGTGTGTCGACGGAATTCCGCGCAGGGATTTACGCTGCCAGCAGGGGACCGACCCACGCTCGTTGGGGTTGACCTTCTTCGAAAGCCAATAGGTATTTTACTATGTTGAAACCTTCCCGCCGGGGCCAAGTCGCCCCCTTCATTGTCATGGATGTGATGTCCGCTGCGGCTGCCCAAGAGGCGGAAGGCGGCGATGTCCTGCATCTCGAAGTTGGCCAGCCGTCCACTCCGGCACCGCGCGCCGTCCTGCAAGCCGCAAAGACTGCACTCGACCAGGATCGGATCGGCTACACGCTGGCCTACGGGTTCCCCAGTCTGCGGGAACGGATCTCAGAACATTACAAAGACTGGTACGGAGTCGACGTTCCGGTCGACCGGATTTGTGTCACGACCGGATCATCGGGGGCGTTTCAATTGGCGTTCCTGGCGGCGTTCGATGCGGGCGACCGGGTGGCGCTGGCAGCGCCAGGGTATCCGGCCTACCGGAACATTCTTTCGGCGCTGGGGATCGAGGTTATCGACCTACCGACCGAGGCCAAGGATCGGTTCCAGCCGACTGTCGAACGTCTGGAAGCGGCCGGTGATCTGGACGGCGTGATCGTCGCCAGCCCCTCGAACCCGACCGGCACCATGCTGGATGAGGCGGCGATGGCCAAGCTGACCGGCTGGTGCAAAGCCAAGGGTGTCCGGTTCATCTCGGATGAGATCTATCACGGTATCGATTTCGGCATCCGCTCCGTTTCGGCGCTGGAAAGCGATCCGAACGCCCTGATCATCAACAGTTTCTCGAAATATTTCTCGATGACCGGCTGGCGGATCGGCTGGATGATCGTGCCGCCTGATCTCCTGCGCTCGGTCGAATGCCTGGCAGCGAACTTCTTCATCTCGCCCCCGACGCTCAGCCAGTTCGGCGCAGAGGCCGCGTTCGACTGCCACGACGAGCTCCAGGCCAACGTGACTCGCTATGCCGCCAATCGGGAGGTTTTGCTGAACGAGCTTCCGGCGGCAGGTCTGGACGATCTCGCCCCGGCCGACGGAGCATTCTACATCTACGCCGACGTGGCTCGCTATACCAACGACAGCGTCACCTTCTGCCAGCGCATGCTCAAGGAGATCGGCGTCGCCTCCACTCCCGGCCCTGATTTCGACACTGCTCGCGGCCACCACACCCTGAGATTCAGCTTTGCGGGTGCGACCGACGATATGGCGGAGGCCTGCAAGCGGTTGAAGGGATGGCTGCGGTAGCGTCCCCTAATCCTGCTCCACCACCTGTTCGATCGCACCGAACACGCTGGCGCCCGCACCGTCCAGAACCTCCAGCTTGACCCGATCGCCGAAACGCAGGAACGGGGTGCTCGGCTGTCCGTCGCGGATGGTTTCGATCATACGGATCTCTGCGATACAGGAATAACCATGGGCTTGGTCCGCATTCGAGACGGTGCCGGATCCAATGATGGTTCCGGCGGTCAGAGGGCGGGTCTTCGCAGCGTGGGCGATCAGGGTCGGGAAATCGAAGGTCATGTCGATCCCGGCCTCGGTCCAGCCAACCTTCTGATCATTCAGATACGAGAGCAGCGGCAGGTGCAGCCTGCCGCCATCCCACGCGTCACCGAGCGCGGCCGGCGTAACGGCGGCAGGACCGAATGCGGTCGGTGGCTTGCCGTGAACGAAGCCGAACCCCTTGGCGAGTTCGCCCGGGATCAGGCCGCGCAGACTGATATCATTCACCAGCATGACCAGCTTGATGTGCCCGGTCGCCTCAGCAGGCGTCACACCCAAAGGCACGTCATCCACCACGACGGCGATCTCGCCCTCGAAGTCGATGCCCCAGGCCTCATC
>CALAHL010000591.1 GCA_937891725.1 uncultured Rhodospirillaceae bacterium
TATCCATTAAACATCAGTGAATATTTTTATTGTATTTGTATTTTAAAATTCCTAGCGTCAAATAATCGAAGTCTTGAAGGCATTGACGCCGACTTCGTTATTGTATTCGAGGAGAGAAACTCATGACCAACATCAAACGTTTCATCAATAGCGAGTCCGGCGTTTCCGCGATCGAGTATGGCCTGATCGCGGCGCTTGTCGCGGTGGCCATGATCGCGGGTCTGAAGGAATTGGGCACGTGGCTGGGTGACACTTTCGATACCATCACCAACGCGCTCTAACGATCGACCCCAGCCCCGCTCTCTCACCCGCCGTGTTCGTTCTCGGGCTTCCAACGAGAATGAACCGGCGGGGTAGGGCGGGATCGGTGACGGGCGCTGTCTTAGCCCAGCATTTTCATGAATTTACGCCGCTCTGACCGATCCGGGCCGCCGCGACGTTGGCCGCACTCGGACAGCGTGTCAGTGCCGGCGACGAACACGGGAAGGGGATGTCCCGATGCCTTTCGTCGAAACGCTCTCATGGATGATTTTCTCGGGGCTGCTCGTTTGGGCCGCTCTGAGCGACGGCCGGACACTAACCATCCCCAACCGCCTGTGTCTGGCCGTCGCACTTCTGTATCTGGCGCGGCTGCCGGTTGTCGGTCCAACCGAATGGGCTCTTGGAATTCTGATTGGCCTTGGCGGGCTCGCTATAGGCTTTGTGGCGTTCGATCGCGGACTGATCGGCGGCGGTGACGCCAAACTGATCGCCGCGGTCCTACCCTGGGCGGGGAGCGCGGATGCGGGGGCCTTCCTAATTGTCACCGCGCTCGCCGGCGGGACCCTGGCACTTTTCATTCTGGCCCGATATCGGGGGGCGACCCTCCTGCGAGGGCTGACCGGGCGCGCCTTTCTGTCCGAGCGGAATGGATCGACCGACACGGGCGCGCCGGGACTGCCCTATGGGATCGCCATCGCCACCGGCGGATTGTGGATCGCGGCACGCGCCATGATCGACGGTCCGGGCGAACTTTAAGGTTGGGAGGCGATCATGCGCTTACGCACCATTGGACTATTCGCCCTGGCGATTGCTGCTGCAGCAGGCACCGCTCATATGGCACGCGGTTGGGTCGAAGCGACCGAGCAAAGCGCACGCGCCAAGCAGGATTCTTCCGCCGGACCGGAGTTCGGCATGGGCGCCATGGCGATCGCTGAACCCGAGGCCCCACTACCGCGTGTTCTGGTGGCGACGATGGATCTCCCAACCGGCACGATTCTTCGGCGTGAACATCTGGATTGGCGGCCCTGGCCGGAAGCGGCCCTGGATGAGCGGTATCGGGTCGAGGGTAAGGTTGAACTCGACAGCATGTTCGGGGCCGTCGCTCGAAACGCCATCACATCCGGTGAACCGATCCTGGAAAGCCGTCTGGTGCGGCTTGGCGACAGTGGTTTTCTTGCGGCAATCCTTAAACCCGGTATGCGGGCCGTCACCGTCCCGGTCGACGCGTCTTCGGGCATTGCCGGACTGGTCATGCCGGGTGACCGGGTCGATGTGATCGTCACCCATGAATACGGGCGCGACGAGAATCAGGTCACCCGGCGGGTCAGCGAGACGGTTCTGAACAATGTGCGGATCCTGGCTCTGGATCAAAGGCTTGACGATGTGGCGAAGGAGGCAGGCCTTGCCAAGACGGCCACGCTAGAGGTCGAGCCCAAGCATACCGAGGTGATCGCAACGGTGACGGAGATGGGGAAAATCTCGCTGTCGCTGCGGGCCCTGCCGGGAGATGACGAGGCCGAACAGGGACCGAAGGTGATGTCAAGCTTCACCACGGATTCCGAGGTCAGCTCAATGTTGTCACCAATCCGACGTGCCGGCGGTCCGAAGCCTGAAGCCGCCGGGATCATCATCGTGCGTGCGAACAAGAGCGAGCTCGTCGGCGCGTCTCAATGAACCGGGGTCGCGCAGAACAAGGAGACGGACAATGCAGGGGATGGTGCGTCTGGGAGGGGCCGGAAACCCGACATCAATGGAACGGGAGGGCCGATGGGGCCTGATCGTGATCGCTTTGCTATCGGCTTTAGCGCTCTGGCTGGCACTCCGGCCGGTCCCGGCACATGCGGTGGATTTCCTGCCAGAGGCGGTGCGGGAGCTGGATCTGGTGGTCGACAAAGGCCGCCTGATGCGTCTCCCGGGCCCGGCCACGGCCGTGTTCCTGGCACAACCGGGCATCGCTGATGTGCAGGTGAAATCCCCGACCATGCTCTATGTCTACGGCGCCAAGGCTGGAGAGACCACGCTATACGCTGTCGGTGCCGGAGATCAGGTGGTGGCCGCGGTCGGAATCCGCGTGACCCACAACCTCAAGCAAATCGCATCCGCGTTGGAGAATGCCGGTTTGGATGAGGGTATTTCCCTTCGATCCAGCGGTGACCAGTTGATCGTCTCCGGTGACGTGAGTTCGCCCGCCAAAGCGCAGCAGATCATGGCTCTGGTTGCAGGTCAGATGGGGCAGGACGATCCGGTCAACCGGTTGAAGATTAGCGGCTCGAATCAGGTCAATCTGCGGGTCCGGGTGGCCGAGGTCAGTCGCGACACGCTGAAACAATTCGGCTTCAACTGGGAGGCTCTGCTGAGCAGTGGAGATTTCCTTTTGGGACTTGCGACCGGCCGGCCGATTTTCAATGCCGCCGGAAATTTTCTCGTTCGACCAACCAGTGGGACGTCAAACCAGAACTCGATCTTCGGCTCTTGGGGCCGTGGCAATCTTGATCTGAACTTCATGATCGATGCGCTTGAGGACGAGGGGTTAGTCTCGGTCCTCGCCGAGCCGAACCTGACCGCCCGCTCGGGGGAGAAGGCGGAGTTTCTGGCGGGCGGCGAATTCCCGATCCTGGTTCCGCAATCCGACGATACCGTGACCGTCGAGTACAAGGAGTTTGGGGTCAAGCTTGAGTTCACGCCGACCATTCTCGACAGCGGTCG
>CALAHL010000592.1 GCA_937891725.1 uncultured Rhodospirillaceae bacterium
CGACAGGGACGGCACCGGACGCGATGACGTCGGCGAGGATCTGGCCCGGGCCCACGGACGGAAGCTGATCGATCTGAAATAGGCAGATTGTTGGCAGAAATAAGACTGACAGACCATAAAGAGACCTGATTCTCATCAAATCATAGGGTGAGATAACTCAGGCGGGTTGGGAAAAATGGGCAACAGCGGGATCAATTGGACGGTTTGCAGAACCGGCTGGCTTGGAGGCCGTGAGCGTGATTCCATCGAGGTGTCGTCGATGGGAGGTGCTGAATGGTCGGTCAGCCAGGGTTCTTCGATCTCGAGGATCGTCTCGCCGGGTTGAGCAAGACCGGCGACCCTTTGGAGCGTCTGGCCCGGGTGGTCGACTTCGAGATCTTCCGGTCGGAGTTGGACCGGGCGCTTGGCCGGTCGGAACGTGCTGCGAAGGGCGGCCGACCTCCGAGCGACGCGGTGCTGATGTTCAAGATCCTCGTGCTGCAGGCGCTGTACGGGATGTCGGACGAGCAGGCGGAATACCAGATCCAGGACCGGCTGACGTTCATGCGGTTCCTGGGGCTTGGGCTCGGCGACAAGGTGCCGGACTATTCGACGATCTGGCGCTTCCGCGAGGCGCTGGTGGCGGCCGGGGCGATCGAGGCGCTGTTCGCCCGGTTCGACGCCGAGCTGAAGGATCGTGGCTACTTCGCGCTCGGCGGCCAGGTGATCGACGCCTCGATCGTGGAGGCGCCGAAGCAGCGCCTGAGCGACCCGGAGAAGGCGCGGATCAAGGCCGGTGCCACGGCCCACGAGATCTGGCCGGACCGCCCGGCGAAGGCGGCGCACAAGGACACGACGGCGCGCTGGACGGTCAAGCGCGGCCGTCGCAAGCCGGCGACGCGGCGCGACAAGCCGGAGGCGACGTCCGAGCGCAGCGCCGAGGCGCTGCTGATCCCGATGTTCGGCTACAAGAGCCACGTCAACGTCGATCGCCGCTACCGGCTGATCCGGCGCTGGACGGTGAGCCATGCCGCGGCGCACGACGGCGCACGGCTGCCCGGCCTGCTGGACCCGGACGCCTTCGCCACCCCGGTATGGGCCGATACCGCCTACCGCTCGAAGGTCAACGAGGCGGCCATCCGCTCGGCCGGGCGCCGGTCGATGGTGCACTTCAAGAAGCCGAAGGGGCAGCCCATGCCGGAGGCACATCGACGCGCCAACCGGGCACGATCGAAGGTCCGGTCGTCCGTCGAGCACGTGTTCGCCGAGCAGAAGGCCCGCATGGGGCTGTTCATACGAACCGTCGGCATCGCCCGCGCGACCATCAAGATCGGCCTCGCCAACCTCGCCTACAACATGCGCCGGCTGATATGGCTGGAGACGGCGTCGCCGGCGACCTGATCGTGAGATTGGCGCTGTCACCGGCTGCAGCGAGCCAAATCCAGCTCCCGCGATTACCCGCGACACGACCCAGACCCCCAGGAAACGCCAAGTCTGCCGCTACGGCCCAGTCATGCCGTAGGCGCGGGTCGGTAGATCAAACTGTCCAATTGGGTAGACACGGTTTTTGATTGGTGCGTTTTACTATTAATAGATTGGGCTAATTTTTTGAACATCAGCTATGAAGAGATTAATATTTGGCTTTTTGTCATAATTGGTCCATCGTCTCTGATTTTATCAATTTTGTTAAATCTGTTTTTGATACTCCGCTTGAACCAGCGTTCGCGAATGAACGCCCCGTAAGGATTCAGATCAAAAGTTGATGCTCTTAAGTGACTGTATATCGACGATAAACCCTAATTTCATCGGCGAAAGCAGACTGACACCAGTTAGCGTCACTTCTCCATTCGGAGACTGCTACTTCATAATTTGGCCGACTGGCACGACGATCTGCCGTCATCGTTATGTGATTACAGATTTTTAGTAGCCTTTCAGGTGAACCTGGTTTCCCCCACTTGGCTCGATAAGAAGATGGGAAGATATCTGGGAGGGGCTTAAATAGCACAAATTCCATAATTTTTCTCCGTTCAGCTTCAGGCCTCCCGCGAGCCTTACCCACTCGGTACCCGTAATAAGTGAGTGGTGATATTGCGTTTTCATCAAATCGCCCAGAGCGAACCTCCGCTCCATACTTGTCCATAAACTCTCGAATCGCATCTTTGATGTATCCAGGCATCGCCTGCTGAGATTTTTCTTGAAGTTTTTGACCCAGTGATTCCTTTTCAGCGTTGAACCGCGCTCTTTCTGCTTCTCTTTCTGCTTCTAGGCGTTCCCGTTCAAGCTGGCGCTTACGGTTTGCCTCTCGAATTTTCGGGACAAGAAACAGCGCCGCAACGATGGCTAAAACAATAAGAACCAATACAGAATCGTCGTCTTGCACCAGTTCCTCCTCGGTCAATCCCAGTTAAACAGATTGAACCGCACCGACGGCTAACAATCAAAGTATTAGCCGACATTTCCCCCGACATTTCCCATTTGAGCGGCCGAACCGCCCCTGTTTGATGGCAGGATAACCCACGTCCGGGCCTGCCAGAAGGCGGATCGTCACAGTGGCCGCCTCGGCCGCACCATGATCGTCAACCCGACCTCCATGGCTGGCTTCATCAGCGCGATTTTGGCTCATTTCGCTGGATCCCGAGCGCACTTCGCCTGTCGCTTGCCTTGTGCGGATCCACCCTGCTGTCAGCATGGCGCCGGTTCTCGTGCTCGCAGATTGTCGATCATGTCGAGGATGCGTCGGAACAGGTCACGCGGCACCGCGACCTCGGCCATCTGGAAGACACTGTAGCGGGCGTGGGCGATGATCTTCGCACCGATCTTCACCACCTTCTCGCGGATAGTGGTGAGCGACCAGCTTTCCATTTCGTCCGGCAGGGCCAGGGTGCGCAGGAAGTTGGCGAGGTTGTAGGCCAGGGCGTGAAGCTGAAGGCGCACCGCGTTGGCCTTCATCGTCCGGCAGGACAGCCGGGTCCACTTCACCGCGTTCT
>CALAHL010000593.1 GCA_937891725.1 uncultured Rhodospirillaceae bacterium
CGGAGGTCCAGATTCCCAGATGGCGGGTCATCGGCTCGGCGGCTTTCCAGAACACCGGCGGTCGCAGGGACTTCACCGCATCACCCGGTGAGCGACCGTTGGCGACGTGGCCCGACGCGAGATGCAGCCGCTGGAAATAGCCCTGCGCGATCCGGAGAATGCGGACCGGGCTCTCTCCCTGGCTGAACGCGCGGTCGAGCGCATTCAGGATTCCGGAGGGGCGACCATCGGCGGCGGCGGAGACCAGTGCGTCCACCGCCAGGGCGGCCCCATCACCGATCGCCTCGATCACCGTGTCCAGATCGATCGTCCCGCCCTGCCCGGCCATCAGGGCCAGCTTGTCCAGCTCGTTACGGGTGGCGATCCGGTCGCTGCCCAGGCGTTCGGCCAGATATTGCTCGGCATCCCGGTCGAGCCTGACCTGGCCGGCCGTCATCGCCTCCTGGATCAGGTTGAGGACGTCGCGCGCCTCGTCGGCATAGCAGGCGATCGTGGCGAGATCGTCCCGGTTGCCCTCGAACAGTTTGCGCAGTCCGGCAGGCTTCAGATCGCCGGCCTCGATCACGATCAGGCTGTCGCCGGTCGGCGCCTCCAGGGCGGCTTCGACCGCTTTCGAGGTTTTTTCGGTTGCGCCCCGCACCCGCACAAGCCGGCGGCCGCCCATCAGGGATTGCGCCGAGGCCTCGACCGCGATCCTGGCATCGTCGCCGTCCAGATCTTCCGGCATCAGGGTGGTGGCGTTGAACGGGTCGGAGAGGTCGGCGACCACCGTCCTGCAGATCCGCTCTGAGAGTTCCCGGACTTTTCCGTCGTCGGGACCGTAGAGCAGCACCGCGCGGATACCCGGTGGCGGGGTCTTGACGAACCGTTCGACCTCGCCCGCTTTCAGCTTCATCTGTCGATCCGAGCGAGGGACGCCATCAGGAGCCGCGCTCGAAGAACAGGCCGAGGCGCAGGCGCACGTCTTCCGCCAGCTGGCTCAGCGCCCGCTCGCGGGCATTTTTCTCGGCCTCGAGCGAGGCGAACTCGGATTCCGCGATCGGGAAGCTGGTGATCCGCCGGTTTTCGCCGCGCAGGACGGGCGCGTCGGTCGCGAGGTCGGTCAGGACCCATTTTATGTCCGCCGTGTAGCGGCTGTAGGTCGAGGTGGCATCCTGCAGGATCGCGAGATCGGCCTGGGTCTCCTTCAAGGACACGTCCAGACGATACAAGGCCTGCGCCGCCCGCCCCCGCGGCAACAGCTGATCGCGCAGCTCGTTCCGCAGGATCTGGCCCGACCGATCCGGGATCGGCGGGATGTCGATGGTTGCCATCCTCTGGACCGAGGCAGCCTGTTTCGCGCCGGATGGGGCTTTGTAGAGCGGCTGGAACCCGCAGGCCGCCAAGACGGCGCCCAGGAGCACAAGAGCCAGAATTTGCCGGAGTGAGGCCATGGCTCCCGCTGTCTCCTATGCGACCACGTTGACGATCTTGTCTGGAATGGCGATCACCTTGCGCGGCGGTTTGCCATCCAGTATGCGCTGGACGTTCGGCAGATCCATCGCCTGGGCGATCAGCTCGTCCTTGTCGGTGCCCTTGGCGACTTCAAGGGTGCCGCGCAGCTTGCCGTTGACCTGCACGCCGACCGTCACGACCGTGTTGAGGGCCAGGGACGGGTCGGCTTCGGGCCACGGCGCCCCCGCCAGAAGACCTTGATGTCCGAGTTCGACCCAAAGCTGCTCCGCGATATGCGGGGTCATGGGGGCCAGCAGGCGTACGGCGGTCTCCCAGCCGAAGCGCCGCACCCAGGCCTCGTCGTCGCCCGCACCGTCCAGCGCCAGCAGCGTGTTGGTCAGCTCGCGGATCTGGGCGACGCCCGAATTGAACCGGAAGCGCTCGACCGCGTCCGTCACCCCAAGGATGGCCTTGTGACAGGCCCGATAGGCGGCCTCTGCCGCGTCGGACAACTGGGTCGGCTTCGGCGCCTGCGGGTCCGCGATCGGGGCTGCGGGTTCGGTCACCGCCCGCCAGATCCTGTTGAGATAACGCCAGGCCCCGTCCACGCCGGCTTCCGTCCACTCCAGATCCCGCTCCGGCGGGCTGTCGGACAGCATGAACAGCCGTGCGGTATCGGCGCCGTAGGCGGCGATGATGCCGGCCGGATCGATCACGTTCCGTTTCGACTTCGACATCTTCTCGATCCGGCCACCGGTGACCGGCAACCCGCCGTCGACCGTGACCAGGGCGCCGTCGGCGGTGCGCGTCACCTCTTCCGGGAACAGCCATTTGCCGTCGGGACCCTTGAAGGTCTCGTGGCAGACCATGCCCTGGGTGATCAGACCGGCGAACGGCTCGCTGACGCCCAGATAGCCGCATTGTTTCAGGGCGCGGGTGAAGAACCGGGCATAGAGCAGGTGGAGCACCGCGTGCTCGACCCCGCCGATATACTGGTCAACCTGCATCCAGTAATCGACCGCCTCGCGCCCAAACGCCGTAGCCGCCTTGGGATCGCAGAACCGCAGGAAATACCACGAGGATTCGAAGAAGGTGTCGAAAGTGTCGGTTTCCCGCGTGGCGGCGCCCCCGCAGCCTAGGCAGGTCGTGTCCTTCCAGGTCGGATGGCGGGCGATCGGGTTGCCGGGCTCGTCGAAATCGATGTCCTCCGGCAGCTGCACCGGCAGCTGATCTTCCGGCACCGGCATCGGCCCACAGCTCGGACAGTGGATCACCGGGATCGGACAGCCCCAATAGCGCTGGCGTGAGACGCCCCAGTCCCGCAGCCGGAACGTGGTGGTGCGCTCGCCCAATCCCATGTCCTGGAGCCGGCCCGCGACCTCGGATTTCGCGGCTTCAATCTCCATGCCGTCCAGGAAATCGGAATTGAAGATGGTTCCGGGACCGGTATAGGCCTCGGTGCCAATCTCGACGCCTGCAGGTTCGGCTTTCGGCGGCAGCACCACCGGCAAAACCGGCAGGTCCATCTTGCGGGCGAAGTCCAGATCCCTCTGATCATGGGCCGGACAGCCGAACACCGCCCCGGTGCCGTAGTCCATCAGCACGAAGTTGGCGACATAGATCGGCAGGGTCAGCCCCGCGATGAACGGGTGCTTGACCGAGAGAGCGGTGCGGAACCCCTTCTTCTCTGCGGTCTCGATTGCCGCCTCGCTGGTGCCGCTCCGGTTACAGTCCGCGATGAACGCCGTCAGCTCGGTGTTTCCCTCCGCCAGCTCGGCCGCAAGCGGATGGTTGGGCGAGATCGCGCAGAAACTGGCGCCGAAAATCGTGTCCGGCCGGGTGGTGAAAACTTCCAGCCGGTCCGAGCGCCCGTCGATCTCAAAGCGGATATGCGCGCCTTCAGACTTGCCGATCCAGTTCCGCTGCATCAGGCGAACCCTGTCCGGCCAACGGTCGAGATCGGTCTCGATGGCGGCCAGCAGCTCCTCGGCAAAGTCTGTGATCTTCAGGAACCACTGAGACAGCTTGCGCTTTTCGACCAGGGCGCCGGAGCGCCAGCCGCGCCCGTCGATCACCTGCTCGTTCGCGAGCACGGTATTTTCGACCGGATCCCAGTTGACCCAGCTTTCCTTGCGGTAGGCGAGGCCGGCCTTCAGGAAATCGAGGAAAATCTTCTGTTCGTGGCGATAATAGGAGGGGTCGCAGGTCGCAACTTCCCGGCGCCAATCGTAGCTGAGCCCGATGGCCTTCAGCTGGACCTTCATCGCGTCGATGTTCTCGTGCGTCCATTTATGGGGATGCACCTTGCGTTCGATCGCGGCGTTTTCCGCCGGCAGGCCGAAGGCGTCCCATCCCATCGGGTGCAGCACATTGAAGCCCTGCGCCGCCTTGTAGCGCGCGACCACGTCACCGAGCGTGTAGTTCCGGACATGTCCCATATGGATGCGTCCCGACGGATACGGGAACATCTCCAGGACGTAATACTTCTTCTTCGCGGGGTCGACATCGACCTCGAAGCTGCCGGCATCCGCCCATGCGGCCTGCCACCGTGCTTCGCTTTCCTTTACGTTATATCTCGACATGGCTGTTTCGCCGCCGCTTCCGTCCTGACTATTGAGCTTGAACCCGGCGCTCGGCCGGATCGCTTACCGACTCCCGGACCGGCTACTGGCCCGAGGTCTGTTGAATCCTGATCTGGCGGGCCCGCGTGAGGATCACGTCCTCGAGATCCTTCCCCATCGCCTCATCGGCGCGCGCATCGACCCAGGTGTCCGTCCCGGTCTTCTGCTGACGGAACACGTTTGCCCGGATCCCGTCGGAGCGCAGCGCACGGTCCAGGATATAGACCGTGATCTTGAAGCGCTCAGTCGGACTTTCCGACGGGTTGTACCAATCGGTGATGATCACCCCACCGAACGGATCCGCTGATGCCAGAGGCATGAAAGCAAGGGTGTCGAGCGAGGCCCGCCATAGAAAGGCGTTTACCGCGATGCCCGAGCCTTGGCCCGGATCGCTGGGCTCCCCCAGGGAGAACAGCTCGAAGCCGTCATCGCCGAGCAGACTCTCCTGCTTGTCATAGGTCGGTAGTCCGCCCGGTCCCGAGGTCGGATACTCGTATTCAACAGGCAGGTCCGATCCGCAGCCGGCGAAGCCGATCGCCACGAGCAGCATCAGGCCCACGACCGACCCGCGCCGAAACTGCGCCCTAGAGGTATCCATGATCTGAGTCATTGACGCACCACTACCTTTTAACAGAGTCCCTGTATTAACTGCGGCGTGGGGCGCGCGCAATCATGGAAGCAGGCGCGCGCGTGGAGTTGTGAGCTCTTTTCGGAGATCTCACACCACCGGCGCCGGGCGGAACGGCAGCCGCGTGGTCGATTGCGGAGTCCAAATCGACCTCTCAGACCTGGGCACCCTGCCTTGTTGTGGCATTTTCGTCACATTGAGACAGTTTTGCACCGTAGATCGGCTTGGATTTGTTGACGCGTCAGGGCGGTAGGCATAGCAATGCGGTCGACGCGATGGTCAAGACACTTCTGCAAGACGTCGTTTCTCGGGCCACGCGTGCCCGGATAACACCTCGAACTCGGGAGAATGGGGAAATGAAGAAGGTTCTTCTCGGCTCGACGGCCCTCGTGGCCGCGGGCGTGATGGCGACCGCACCTGCTTCGGCTGCTGAGAAGCTGTCGGCTAAGGTTGGCGGTTACATGGAGCAGTGGGTTGGTTACAGCTCTGTTGACGACAGCGGCGCAGCTTCTGGTGACACCAGCGGTTTCGACGTCAAGTCCGACTCCGAAATTCACTTCAAGGGCGCGACCGTTCTCGATAACGGCATCGAGTTCGGCATCAACGTTCAGCTTGAAGCCAACCACAATGGTGGCGACCAGATCGACGAATCCTACCTGATCATCAAGGGCTCGTTCGGTGAGATCAACATCGGTTCCGAGAATTCGGCGATGTACAAGATGCACTATGCTCCGAACGAGTTCGGCATCGGCATCAACTCCGGTGACCAGGCTGACTGGACCCTGGGTTCGGGTGCTTCGATCTCTTCCTCGGGCACGTTCCGCGGTCCGTTCGGTTCGACCTATATGGAGCCGGCTCGCACCAACGACAGCGAAAAGATCACCTACTACACCCCGCGCGTTGCTGGGTTCCAGTTCGGTGCTTCTTACTCGCCCGACACGTCTCAGGACAGCAATGTCAGGACCAATAGCGATACCGCTCTGACTGATGGCGTGATGTTCGGCGCCAACTACGTCAACAACTTCGGTGGTTTCGACGTGGCTGTGTCCGGTGGTTACGGCACCTTCTTGGATTCCCCTGCGGGTTCCAATGAGCCGGAAGCCTACTCGGCCGGTATCACCCTGGGTTACGCTGGCTTCGGCATCGGCGCATCCTGGGCTCGCTTCGACGACTCCGGCGCCACCGATGGTGACGGCTATAACCTCGGCGTGTCTTACGAGACCGGCCCGTTCGGTGTTAGCCTGAGCTACTTCAACGGTGAGCGTGCTGGTTCCGGTGCGGCCACTGCTGGTGGTTCGCAGGCAGAGCAGGACACCTTCGCTCTGTCCGGCAAGTATGCTCTGGGCCCGGGCGTGACGGCTGCTGCTACCCTCGGTCATTCCGAGTACACCAGCTCGACCGCCGGCGTTGCCGACGTGGAAGCAACCTACTTCGTGACCGGTATCAAGCTGAGCTTCTAAAGCTCGGTCGGTTTCCGATCCGACTATCGGGGAAGGGGCTGCCCAATCGGGCGGCCCCTTTTCCTATGGTGCGATTTCTCTGATGTGGCGGGGTTCATCGTCCGCGGTTCCAGGTCCCGCTGGCGGACCCGCTCCACGGCCCTTTTCTTTCGACG
>CALAHL010000594.1 GCA_937891725.1 uncultured Rhodospirillaceae bacterium
GCAGGCCGCCAAAGCCAACTATCAGCGCCTGCATCGCGATGCGCTGAAAGAGGCGGGCTCGATCCTGGCTCATGCCAAGGAAGAAGCGGCCCGCATGCAGGTCGAGGCGGAGAAGAAACTCGAGCAATCCCTGGCGCGGCAGGAGCAGCTTGCGGTCGAGAAAATCGAGGCTGCTGAAAGCAAGGCACTGGCAGAGGTGCGCGGACAGATGGTCGATCTCGCCATTGCGGCGACCCGGCGTCTGATCACTGACAATCTGGACGATGCCACGGCAAAGCGTTTGGTGGCCGAGTCCATCGAGGACATTCCCCAGCGTCTCCAGTAAAATATATCCGAACGCCATCACGCATTCGGCCCGGCCTTTTGGTCGGGCTGTTTTGCGTTTGAGCGGGGCTATCCGACGCGGTTACTCGTCGGAATCGGCGATCCGCACGGTGCCGTCCCCGAACATCAGGCGCAGGCGCGCCCTTTGAGCTTCCCGGATATGCTTTCGGGCCGCACTCTCCGCAGTCGCTGGATCGTGGGCCGAAATTGCGGCCACGATCGCCGCATGCTCTTCCCGGGCGGTGTCGGAGCGACCGGTCAGCGACATGGTGGTCATTCCCAACAGCGCCATCGCATCGCCCAGCACATTGAGGGTTTTCAGCAGATACCTGTTATGGGCCGCACGGTAGACCGCGCCGTGAAACTGCCGGTTATGGGTCGAGACCTCCTTCGGGTCGGCGGCACTGCCTTTGTCGGCTGCGACCAGATCCTGAAGAATGCCGATCTCTGCCTCCGAGGCGTGCCGTGCCGCCAGCCCCGCAGCGGTACCCTCAAGGACCTCGCGCATCTGGTAGAGTTCCATGACCGCCTGATGATCCAACTCTGAAATCACCATGCCGCGATAGGGCGCAAAGGTCAGCAGCCCGTCGGCCTCCAGCCGACGAAGCGCCTCGCGCACCGGCGTCCGGCTCATGTCCAGCTTTGACGCCATCTCGTTTTCACGAATGCGCTGCCCGGGTTTCAGCTCACCGGCGCGGATCGACGCCTTCAGGCGTGTATACGCAATTTCGCCGCGTGACTCCGTTCCAGCCGCGTCAGCCGGACCGCTATGCGGTTTTCCCGATCGTTTCGCCATCCAACGCCCCTCATCCCCGTCGAAGCTCAGCCGACGGGGATCCGGTGTGGACTGCGCCTAGCCTACTCCGCCGCTTTCATCTCCCCGTTCGACGCCGCAAGTCCGGCCGAGCGGCCCGCCTGACGCCCGAACACGGCTCCCGACATCAAGCCGGTCCCGCCTGGGTAGTTGAAGTAGAACAGACCGCCGACCAACTCGCCAGCCGCGTAAAGCCCGGGGATCGGAACGAGGTCGGTGTCCATGACCTGACCGTTGTCGTCGATCCGCAGGCCGCCGAAGGTGAAGGTGATCCCGCAGGTGACCTGATAGGCCTCGAACGGACCGCTATCCAACGGGTTGGCCCAGTTCGATTTCGGCACCTGGAGGCCTTCGGTCCCGCGCCCGTCCTTGACGTTGGGGTTGAAGGGGACATCGGTTTGCACGGCACCGTTCCAGGCTTTCATCTCGGCGAGGAACCCAGCCTTGTCGACCCCTTCGAGCTTGTCCGCCAGTTCTTCCAGTGTGTCGGCCTGCACCTTCGTCACCTGTTTGATGCGGTATTCGTCCCGCAGCAGGTGGGTGGTCTTCTGATCGAAGATCTGCCAGGCG
>CALAHL010000595.1 GCA_937891725.1 uncultured Rhodospirillaceae bacterium
CCTGCCTCGCGCCGACCTGTGGGTCGATGGGCTACGGCGTGCCGGCGGCGGTCGGCGCCAAGCTGACCCATCCGGAGCGGACGGTGATCTCGTTCTCCGGTGACGGGTGCTACATGATGCATGGCCAGGAACTGGCAACAGCGGTTCAGTACGATGCGGCGGTCATCTTCATCGTGGTCGACAATGGCATGTACGGCACCATCCGCATGCATCAGGAGCGGGAATACCCGGATCGGATCAGCGCGACCGGTCTGAAGAATCCGGACTTCGCGGCCCTCGCCAAAGCCTATGGGGCACATGGCGAGACCGTAACGCGCACCGAGGATTTCGAGAGTGCCTTTGCGCGTGCCAGCGCATCCGGTGGTCCTGCTGTTATCCATATCAAGGTCGATCCCGAAGCCCTGACGGTGACGCGGACGTTGTCGCAGATCCGGGAAACCGCTCTTGCGGGCGGATGATCGATAAATTGACTCGGGAGACGCGAGTCAGCTTGGCATATCCGAGTGAAGCGGGCATTGTCGGCCGATGAAACCAGCCGCCGTCGCGCTTCTCATTATCGTCTGTGTTGGCATCTCCGCTTGTAGCGGGGGCTATCGCGCGCCAACCGATCATCGACGCCAGATCGAGCTGTCGGATGAGGGTTTTGCCTCGCCGGCGGATTGCCAGACCGCCTACATGCGTTCAATCCTGAGCGTGGATGCGGCAAGTGGAACCTGTGGTTACACCCCGTGACGTCGGCATTGTCGACGTTCTAAGAGAAGAATCGCATGAGCCTTCACGCGCGATCACAGATCAATTGGCACTACGGTATCTGTCCGCTTGATGCCGAGGCGGACCGGTTTGGACCGTTTGCGGATCTGGTAGACCTGTGGCAGAGCAAGGGCCGTCTGCCGGATCGCCTGCCACGTCGCCGGGAGATAGACTTCTACGATCTGACCGAGTGGTTGGGACGGGTGTTCATTGCGCGGGTCGAACGCGATCCGTTCAAGCTGAGGTTCTCTCTCTGGGGCACCACGCTGTCCGATTGGTGGGGGGTCGACTACACCAATCGGATCTTGGGCGAACGATCGACCAACCCGCATCTCTGGAACCTGGTCGAGACCCGCTATTTCGAAGCGATGGATCGGGATCCGTTCATTGGCCTCGCGTCGGGGTATCTGAGCCAGCATGGCCGCCCCTACGTGAAGGTGATCGGCATCGATCTGCCGTTCTCCGAAGGTAACGGCCTCTCTCATGTGATCTCCGCACATATCAAGATCGCCATGGACGAGACCATCGACGACATCGTTCCCGGCAACCCGATCCGAGAGTTCTTTTAGAACGAGACCCGGGTGCTGATCGTGCTTTAGTCCCGCTTGTCCCTGCGCTCTTCCCAAGCTTTTGTCCGCTCGGTCACATCGTCACGCACCGCGTCTGGAGCGGCGGTCAAAGCATCGACCATGAGGGCGTGTACGGCGCCATGGAAACGGCCCATATCGGCGCGCATACCGGCAAGTTCGTCTGCATAGCGGGCCGGATCGAACGGTCGCGCTTCAAGCGCTTCGCGAACCGCGGTTCGGGCCGCACGCATCTCGTCCCGAAGATCGCCGATTTCTGCCGCATGGTTCTGCCATGCCTCATCCAGAAACGGCTTCCCGCTTTCGCCGAACATTCTGCGCATCCAGCGTGGGGCCGGTCCGTCGGGCAGATCTCCTTGATCTTTCGACCAATGACCGCCGCGACCGCGATCGTCTTCGAACCAGCCACCGTGGGGGTGAAACGCACGCCCGACCGCCATTCCGCCCATTAATAAGTTGAGTCCGAGCGAGACGACCAGAACGCCGTAAAGGATCCGTGTGCGGCTCATAGGTCGCCCTCCGTCGAAAAGCCCATCAATCCGAACCCGCTGTCGGACTCGCCGCCAAAGGCCGTGAGACCGGCGAGGGTGACGGGATCGGACGGTGCGGCCTGGTCTTGCGTAAGTGCGGCGGTGCCGTTGGTCAAAATGTCTGTCTGCGGCGTCGTCACCCCGACCAGCAGCCCGAAGGCCAAAGCTGCGGCAAGACCCATCGCCGGGCGCCAAGGCGCTCCGAACGGCCAGAGGGCCGCCAACCAGTCGATGCCTTGTCTCTGATCAGGAATATCCTTGAGCGCAACCCGCAGGGCAGGACTCGGCAAGGGAGTTGGAAGCGTGTCGAGCATCCGGTCCAGGGTCAGGGCCTTATCCATCGCCAACTGCAGATCCGGGGTTCTCGCGATCAGCGCCAAGGCCGGCGCGCGCTCCGACTCGGGCCAGCGATCCGGGGCCGCACCGTAGGTGTCGATCAAATCCAGGGCTCGACGC
>CALAHL010000596.1 GCA_937891725.1 uncultured Rhodospirillaceae bacterium
CAGCTCGGCGGTCTCGACCTCCTGGGAGCCGAGATCGATCACGCCGAACAGAATAGTTTGGCGAGAATTGACGGGTCCAGATTCGGCTGCGCCGCCTCAATGGAAATCGCGGTCGCGCTGCACCGGTCCAATTCCGGCAGGAACGAGTATCCCGACGGCTTGTCCTTCACCACATAGGCGTAGCCGAAGCACAGGTGAACGATGGTCGGGCCCTCGATTCCGTCTAGGGCCCGATCAATCGCGGCAATGCCGAACCGACCGGCCTGTTCCGGGTGCGCCTGCATATGCGGTTCGTCGATCTGGATCACGTCGGCGCCGGCCGCTTTCAACTCCCGAGCTTCGGCGTTCAACGCATCCGCATAGGCCATGATCAGGGCCTCTTGGTCGTTGTAGTGCTCATCCAAAGCCATCTTCGCCATGGTGAAGGCGCCCGGCATGGTGATCTTGATCGGCTTGTCGGTGTGGGCACGGAGATGCTCGACATCGCGAACCTGGATCGGACGGGTCCGGCGGATCGGACCGACCACGCGCGGAACCAGGGTCGGGTTGCCGGTGCGGCCCAGAACGGTTCCAGGATTGTCGATGTCCACACCGTCAAGTGCTGTGGCAAACCGGTTGAAGTAGCTTTCCCGGCGGATTTCGCCGTCCGACACGATATCGATTCCCGCCCGTTCCTGGTCGTGAAGTGCTACCAATGTGGCGTCGTCCTGGGCCTGTTCCAGCAGATCCTCAGGCGGCCGCCACACATCCTTCATCCGCACCCGCGGCGGCACATTGCCCATCAGGATCGATTTATCCACCAGCCAATCCGGCTGTGGGTAGCTTCCGACAAGGGTGGTGGGGATCAATCGGTCAAACATGTTCTGTGCTTTCGGTGTTTAGGGGCGGCCCGGGACTTTGCCGTCATAGGGGATAGCCTCCTCCGAGACCTCCCAGATGGTCCGCATGGCGGGCTTGTGTTGTTCCTCGTGGATATGGCCGACCAACCCGGCGCAACGGGTGATCAGCGCGAAACCGCGCAGGATCTCGGCCGGCACCCCGCAATCCATCAGAACGGCGGCAATCGCGCCGGTCGCGTTGATGGTGATGTGCTTGCCGTAGACCTCGTCGATCGCCGCCGACAAGGTCTTCAGCGCGGCGATATGTTTGCCGGACATGCCGTGTTCCTCGGCCAACGCAAACAACCGGATCGGGCGCGGGTCGTCGGGTTTGTGGAGATGATGGCCGAATCCGGGCAGGGGCTTGCGCGCGGCCCGATGCTCCTGGGCGACCCGTTTGCAGGCCGCCTCAATACCGGTCGGGTCCGCCGTGATTTCCAGCAACAGCTCCGCATTGCCTTCCATTGTGCCGACAAAAACGCTGCCGACCCCCATCAACCCTGCGGCGACGCCGGCCTGCATGGCTTCCGGCGCCCCCGAATAGATCAGCCGGGTGGCGAGCGCGCTTGGGGTCAGGCCATGTTCCATCAGGGTAACCAGGCAGGCGTCCACCATCGCCGTCTCACCTGCGCTCGGCATCCGGCCCAGCATCTGAAAAATGATCATCTCGGTGAAGCTCAGCTTGCCGATCAGCTCCTTGCACAGGCTCTTGTCGCGGATGTAGATGTCCTCGTTCGTGTGCATCGCGATGCTGGTCGTCGGGGCGGCCTTCTGAGCGCTCATTCTATGTCCTCCGGTGGCGTCAGGCGCTTTTCCAGTTCCCCGCGCTGGATCTTGCCCGACGCGCTGCGCGGGAAGTCGTCCATGGCGATGAAGTGCAGGCCCTTGGGTTGTTTGTATCCGGCCAGTTCCGCCCGGCAGCGGGCATAGAGGTCGGCCTCGGTCAGGCTGTCGTCCCGGCGGGCGACGAAGGCGATCGGAACCTCGCCCCATTTCGGATCGTTCTGGCGAACGACGGCGGCATCTATCACCCGCGGGTCGGCCAGGATCACGCGCTCGATCTCGGCGGGATAGATGTTCTCGCCGCCGGATTTGATCAGATATTTGACCCGGTCGACGAAATCCAGGCTGCCGTCCGGATTGCGGACAAACACGTCGCCCATATGGAACCAGCCGGATCGGAAATCGTCGAGATTGGTCCTGTCGTTGCGCCAGTAGCCGCTGAACAGCGTCGGCCCGCGCATCGCAAGTTCTCCAGGCGCGCCATCGGCAACCTCTTTGTCCTCCGGGTCCACCAGACGCACTTCGCAAAAGATGCTTTGCTCTTTCGACAATGATCTCGGTGCGACCCCCACCGGGATCAGACTGGACGAGCATGGTGGGCAGCCGGTTTCAGTAGCCCCGAACGTGTTCGCATAGGGCGCATCCAGCAGTTTGGTGATCCG
>CALAHL010000597.1 GCA_937891725.1 uncultured Rhodospirillaceae bacterium
GGTCGGGAGTTCGATCCTCCTCGGCTCCACCAAATTTCTCTAGCAAAAATTTACGTCTGACCGCCGCTGTGGTCCCACCGAGACTCACGCGCTTTGGCGAAGCGCCCATCGACGCGCACGGATCAGCCGAGCCCCGCCTCATCCGACCATGAAAGCCCGATGTTGCAGCCAAAGAATCGAAGGATAGGCGGCCGGCCAAACCCACAGGAACCGGTTGAACCCGAACAGACAGGCGTTCGCAACATGGAATGCGAGGGCCAGTCCGAGGCCCGCGATCAAGGCAGGCTTTGAGATCAGGGTCAGCGGGAAAGCCAGCTCGAACACCATAACCGCCCACGACATGGCGCATAGCAGCCTTGGCCAGGCGGCCCAAGATCTCAAAGATTCGCTCACCGGATAGATGGAAAACCGGAACACATCCTGCAGCGCCGTTCCGGCCCGCCAGTCCGGATTCCAGATCTTGACCAAGCCCGATTTGAAATAGGACAGCACCAGCTGCAGGGCCAGATAGGCGAAGACATATTCCTGTAGCTGCGCGCTCGGCGCGAGATGCACCAGGCACAGGCAAAACAGGACCAACAGCCCCATCAGGTCGCTGCCGCCGTTATAGGGGCCCTGGAACCGCTTCAAAATAAGCCCGCCGATTAGGAACAGCCCCATGGAGACCCATTGGGTCTGGATGCCGATCAGGAGGAGAACGCTCAGGACGAGACGCGTCAGGTACAAAGCCCGGTCGTCCCTCAACCCACTCAGATGCTCAAGTGTCTGCTGAAGCAGCGCGATCGCCAGAAGGATCTCGGTCGCGCGGATCGCCGCCTCCAGGCTCATGCGTCACCGCGTCCCGCAACGCGTTCAACCGCCGAGACAAAGGCAACGTCTTCTCGAAGGCCAGGCCCTTGCCTGCTGACAAAAACCACCCTGACTTTCAAAAAGGGGGCGACCTCACGGTCCGTGGATGAGCGCGCCAGCTCCGCTCTGATGCGATCAAGGATTTCCCGAAATCTCTCGTCGGACGGATCTTGAATCAGACGCTCGGCGCAGGTGGCAACGAAGAGGGACTCGTTCCAGCCGGGGTTCCAAAAGATCCGCGCCAGCATGGATCCGAAAGACAGCCGGGCCGGACGGGGCCGGAACGGCTGCCACGGACCGGGTGCGCTTTGTCTGGTGCTCAACAGAGCATATTCGATGCGGGGAGAGGGTCCGATCACATCGAAAAAACGCCATGAGGGGAATAGAGCCGGAAGAAACAGCTTCAAGATGTGCATCATGACGTCAGAGGGTGCCCGGCCAAATGAAGGTCTAGTCCCAAACAACACGGTGCCTAACAGTAGGTTGGGGTCATCCTGCTGTCATCCGGAGATCGACGCTGCTCCATCGGAGCGCCCCGCCACATTGGCAAAGGTCAAGACGGCCATGCCCAGTGTCATATAATCTTCAGACACAGGGCGTTGCAAAGCTGTCGGAGGCCGCCTTATACCTGCAGCGTGTTCACAGCCCTCGGAAAGTCCGCATGACCATCGCGCAGCACAGCTATCCGCGCATCGTCGGCCATCGCGGGGCGGCAGCCTTGGCGCCGGAAAATACCCTGGCCTCGATCCGGGCCGCAGCCGCAAACGGGGTCACCTGGATCGAGGTTGACAGCAAGCTGGCAGGCGACGACATCCCGGTTCTGTTCCACGACGAAACGCTCGACCGCACCACCAACACGACCGGGCGGGTGGCCAATCGGAGTGCGGCGGAACTCGCCCATTTCGATGCCGGATCCTGGTTCGGCCCAGCGGGCAATCCGGCGTTCGCGGGCGAGCCGGTTCCGACACTGGCTCAGGCGCTTACCGAAGTCCGCAAGCTCGGCCTGGGTCTGGATCTTGAGATTAAGCCGGACAAAGATCGGACAGTGGAGACCGCGACCCATTCGCTTGAGGTATTGTCCGAGGCGGGTTTCACATCGGCGGACCCGCTGCTGGTCACGTCGTTCCAACCCGAGGCGCTTCGGATCTTCCACACCTACGCGCCGGAATTCGCCCGCGGCCTGTTGATCTGGAAGTGGCCGGACGGCTGGCTGGAGACCGCCCGCGCGTTGGGTTGCGTCGCGGTGATCTCGGACCAGCAGAGCCTCGTGACCGAATCAGATGTCCGGCAGATCACGGATGCCGGTTTTCTTGCAATGACTTACACGGTGAACGATCGGGACCGCGCCGAGCAGCTGCTCGGCTGGGGCGTCACCAGTGTGGTGACGGACGATCCGACGGTGATGCTGGGACTTTAGCGGGCGGGTGGGTCGACGGGACGGCGATTTCGCGCAAGTCTTGCCCTCCCGCAACCCAATCAGGCGTCTCTCAATGCCCCATAACGTGCTTCTGATCGACCATCTCTACCACCCTGCCGGCGAGGAGCTTCTTGCTCAGCATTCCGCCGTCACCCATCTGGAAAAGCCGTCCCGCAATCAGGTGATCGCCGCCGCGAAGACAGCCCATGGGATCTGCGGACGCTACCCCAACAAGATTGACGCCGAGGTGATTTCCGCCGCCGAGGATCTGCTGGTGATCTGCTCGTCCGGACGCGGCACCGATGCGATCGATATCGAGACGGCGACCGCACGCGGCGTGACGGTCGTGAACAACCCGGGCTTCGGCAAGGTGCCGGTGTCGGAGCATGCGATGTTCATGCTGATGTCTCTCTCGCGTCATGGGATCGAGCACGATTCCATGACCCGCGAAGGGCATGGCTGGAGCGACCGGCTGGGTGCTGGAAACACCATCCGCGATCTGGACCGCTGCACCCTCGGGATTGTCGGGTTCGGCGAGATCGGGCGCGAGGTGGCGCGGAAATGCGCAGGCGCCTTCGACATGACCGTCATCGCCTATGACCCCTACGTGTCGTCGGAGGAAATCGCGGCCCTGGGCGTCGAGCCGGTCGAACATTTGCCGGATCTGCTGGCCCGGGCCGACTACGTCACGGTTCATGCCGAGCTGAACGAGACCTCCCATCATCTGATCGACGAGGCCGCCTTGCGGGCCATGAAACCGGACGCCTGCCTGATCAATACGGCGCGCGGCAAGATCGTCTCACAGGATGCCCTGCACCGGGCCCTGGCCGAGAATTGGATACGGGCGGCAGCCCTGGATGTGTTCGAGATCGAGCCGGTCGGCCCGGACAACCCGCTGTGCGCCTTGCCGAACATTCTGTTGTCGCCCCATGTTGGCGGGCTCACCCAAGGCTTCGCTGAGGCCAGTTCGATGTCGGTCGCCAATCAGATGCTGACGGTGTTCCGCGGCGAATACCCCGAAAACATCCGCAATCCGGAGGCCTGGGAGCGCACCAAGCAGCGCGCCATGCGGATTCTGGGGGTCGGGGCTTAGAGTAAAAATGGCCGACATGCGGTCGTCAGCGACGATGGCTGCGTGTCGGCGATAACTCGGTCGGCGATCGACTGGTGAGCGTGCCTCGTCCACATCTGTTCCGACGGGCAGTGCCGCAGGTCACGCGGCGTGCTCGTCCGCTTCCTTGCCGGTCAGGACATAGCTGCGGGAGCAGTAGGGGCAGACCACCTTGGACTCGTCCTCGGCAATCGTCAGATAGACCCGAGGATGCCCAAGGGATCCGTCGCCGCCATCACAGGCCACCGTGCGGCTGGTGACGTTGATCGTCTCGAAAGGCTCCGCCATCTCTCGTGCTCCCTCGACATTTTCCAAAGCCGTCCCATATAACCCGTGTGAGCAACACCGCGCAGACACGGATGTCGGCGACGCTTGCCCAAACCTTGTTCCATGGGCGTTCGGATGATACCCAACGCTCTTCTTATGGCAACACAACCCGCCAACGGCAACGGTCGAATTTCGATGCCCCTGCATTCGCCTTCGCAAGCCTCCCAATCCAAGCTCCCGATCCCGGACTTCGCGGTCGAGCTGTCTGGATTGGAGAAGACCTATAAAGGCAACAAGCGCAGCGGGCCGAAACACGCCCTGAACGGCATCGATCTTCAG
>CALAHL010000598.1 GCA_937891725.1 uncultured Rhodospirillaceae bacterium
TATTCTCGATCGTCATCGTGAACCGGGCGCTATCGGCTTCGACAGTGATGGTGTGGGTGTTGCGGGTCACCTCCGGGTCCGCCCAGATCTCAAGCCGCGTTTCGTCCGGGCCGATCCCCGCAAGCGACAAGGCCGCCGCCACATTGACATTGGCCGGGAATCCCTTGGCCCCGTCGCGCGCGCTGCCGTCGAACACTTTCTTGGCGGTGTTCAGACCGTCCACCGAGATGTTGTGCTCTTCGAGATAGGGCGCGCCCTTCAGACCGAGCGGCGGCTTTCGGGTCACCAGCCGGACACTTTCGATCTTGCCCTCCGACGCGGCACGCACCGCATCGAGACCGATCAAGGCGCCGGTCGGCACAATGATCCGCGCGCCGGTTTTCCGCGCCCGGTCGACCAGATCCATGTGTTGCAGCAAGGCGCCCACACTGATCGGCAGGAAGATCCGGCCCCGCTCGACCGCAGGCGATCCGACATCGTTGAACGCCGAGGCGGGCGCGCATTCGACCACCACATCACAGCGATCTGCCAGCTCCCCAAGCGGAACAACCGGGACCGGCGCTTTGAAATCCGCCATATTGGCCTTCGCCTTGGCCACATCGCGGGCCGAGACGGCGGTGAGTTTCAAGCCTTCTATCTCACCGTTATCCAAAGCGCGGGCGATTTTGAGGCCGATCGTGCCCAGACCGCCGATGCCGACGCTCAGGATATGGGGAGAACTGATCTCTGGCGGGTTTGTTGACACACTTGCCTCATGGTTTAACTAATCATTATTCGCTGAGGGGTAGGTAGGCGCGGATGCGCGATCTGTCCACCCCTTGGACGGGCTCAGGGTCCGAGACCTCGACGCCTCGGGCCGATCACAAACGGACAGGGAAACCGATATGCTCAAAAAGACCTTACTGGCCGCCGCGGCCTTGGTCGCGCTTGGCACCGCACCTTTCGGTGCGACCACTGCGCAGGCCGCCGACATTCCGTGCGGTACCGCAAAGCTGATCGTTCCATGGGGCGCCGGTGGCGGCACCGACGTGATTTTCCGGACCTTCGTCGAAGCCGTGAACAAGGCCGGCGCAGAGCCGCAGCTCCAGGTCGTCAACATCGGCGGCCAGGGCGGCAACAAGGGTGCGAAGGAAGCCGTCAAGGCCAAGCCGGACGGCTGCACGCTGTTCGCCATCCACCAGAGCGCGCTGACCAGCTACTTCACCGGTCGTGTCGACTTCACCTGGGACGCGTTCGAGCCGGTCTCGCTGCTGACCCGGACACCGGCCATTTTCGGCGCCAACGCCAACGTGCCTTATGACGACGTCAGGGGTCTGGTCGCCGCCGCGAAGGCTGCACCGGGCGAGATCCTGGCCGGCGGGACCCTGGGGTCCACCAGCCACTTCGTGTTCCTGCTGCTGGAGGACAAGGCCGGCGTGAAGTTCAAGCACGTCTCCTATGACGGCACCCGCGAGCGGATGACCGCGCTTCTGGCGAACAACATTCAGGTTGGCGAGATCAACCTGGCCGCCGCCAAGAAGTACATTCAGACGAACGAGTTGAAGGCACTGGGGATCACCACCGCCGAGCGGAATGCCGATGTCCCCGATGTGGAGACCGTGCGCGAGCAAGGCTACGACCTGATCTTCGGCACCGACCGGGGCGTGATGCTGCCCAAGGGCACCCCGAAGGACATCGTCGCACATTTCGGCAAGATGTTCGAAGCGGCGGCCCAATCCCCGGAAATCGTCAAGGCGATGGCCGAGAAGGGCACCTCGATCGAGTATCTTGGCCCGGATGCCTATACCAAGTACTTCGAGGACACGTTCTCGGATTGGAAGCGGATCGCCGAAGCCGCGGGCATCTATAAGCCGCAGAGCTAAGCTTCTCCGGACGCATGAAATCATTCGGAGCCGGCCGGGCGATCGGCCGGCTCCTGTCCATCACGTCGGACCCTGTTCAGGGGCCGACTGCCGCATTTGGGGGAGACCATGGCTGTCAGCCGCGACACAATCGTCGCCATCCTGCTCTTGGCCTTCACGGCGCTGATGTGGAACGCCAGCACCGAGATCGAGATCACGCCGTATGCCACCATGGCTTCGAGCGTGTGGCCGCAGATCATTCTCGTCGGGCTCGGCATCTTCAGCGCGCTGCTGCTGGCGCAGGCTGTGACCACGAAAGCCCCCGCGGAATTTAAAGCCGACCGGTTGGGCCCGGCGGCGCTGCTGGCCCGGTACCGCAACGCCCTGATCATCTATGTGCTGTTCTTCCTGTTCCTGATCACCCTGCCCTATCTGGGCATGCTGATCGGCGCCACGATCTTCGTGTTCCTGGCTTTGACCCTGCTGGGTCGGCTGAGCCCTCGGATGGTCGGGGTTCATGCGCTGATTGCGTTGGGATCTGTGGGGGTCATGTGGGCGATCTTCACTTACGCGCTGCACGTAATTTTGCCTCAGGGCGAAATCCTGTCGAACATGTACTGAGCGGGGAGCGGCGGGATGATCTTAGAGAACATTGCCTTGGCCTTCGGGGCCGTCTTCGAGTTGCGCAATCTGATCCTGATGACCCTCGGCGTGACCGCCGGGTTGATCGCGGGATCGATCCCTGGCTTCACGATCACCATGGCGGTGGTGCTGACCCTGCCCTTCACATTCGGGCTGACCGCCGTCGAAGGTCTGGCGACCATGATCGGCGTGTTCGTGGGCGGCCTGTCGGGCGGACTGATGTCCGGCATGCTGACCGGGATTCCCGGCACGCCGAGCTCGATCGCCACCACCTTTGACGGGTTTCCGCTCGCGCGGTCCGGACGACCGGGCTATGCGCTGGGCATCGGCGTGTGGTCGAGCTTCTTCGGCGGGATCTTCAGCGCGGTCCTGCTGGTCACGCTGGCGCCGCGCCTTGCCACAATCGGGCTGGAGTTCGGGCCGTGGGATTATTTCGCGCTGGTGCTGTTCGCGCTTACGATCACCGCCTCGCTTTCGGGTGAGACCCTGATCAAAGGGATCATCGCCGGGATGCTCGGACTGCTGGTGGCGACCATCGGCGAGGACGACGTCAACGGGGTCGAGCGCTTCAGCTTCGGCAACGACATGTTGGCGAACGGATTCAGCTTCCTTCCGGTCCTGATCGGGCTGTTCGCTTTCAGCCAGCTGCTTTCCGATATTCAGGACACCGAAACCGCCCGCAAGCCGCTGATGGAAGCCGGCGACGCCAAGGGCGTGAAGGTCGAGCACTGGAATGCGATCAAGACGATCGTCAAAAGCTGGACCAATGTGGTCCGGTCCTCGCTGATCGGGGTGTTCACCGGCATCCTGCCTGCCGCCGGTGGCTCGATCTCGAACATCCTGGCCTATGACCAGGCCAAGAAAGCCAGCAAGGAAAGCGACAAGTTCGGCACCGGCCACGTCGACGGCATCATCGCCCCTGAGAGCGCGAACAACGCGACCGCCGGCGGTGCGCTGATCACCATGATGGCGCTCGGCATTCCCGGCGACGTGGTCACGGCGGTGATGCTGGGTGCGCTGCTCATCCACAATGTACAGCCCAGCCCGACCTTCATTATCGACAATCCCGAGCTGGCCTATTCGATCTTCATCGCCTTCTTCCTCGCCCATTTTATCATGATCGGCATGCAGTCGTTCTGCCTGCGGGCGTTCCTGCTGGTGGTGCGGATTCCGATGTACACGCTGGCCTGCGTGATCCTGGTCTACTGTGCCATCGGCGTGTTCGCCCTAAACAACATCCAGGACGACATCTGGACCCTGTTCATCTTCGGAATCGTCGGCTACGGGCTCCGGCTGTTGGGCTTCCCGCTGGCGCCGATGATCCTGGGGGTGGTGCTCGGCCATGTGGCGGAACTGAATCTGAACCGGGCGGTGACGATCTCGACAACCGGCGACCAGTTCTTGCTGGACATGATCACCCGGCCCTGGTCGCTGTTCTTCCTGATCCTGGCGAGCTTCAGCCTGATGTTCCCGTTCTACCAGAAGCACCGGTCGTCCAAGACCTGGACCGTGTTCTTTCCACCGCTTCTGGTGCTGGCGCTCTCGATCCCGATGTTCATGATGGACGGAATGGTCCGGACGGTGATCGCATTCGGTTTGATTGCAATTGCGGGATATCTTGTGGTTAAAGCAGGTCGGAGAGGGTTCCGGGTCGATCCGGACGATACGCCTTTGACCCCGACCGCCTAGGCGCACCCGCGCTCCGTCATCGCTCTAACGCTTGGAGATTGGCCAATGGCCTTCGACATCAAGAATCCGTATCTGTTGTTTCTCGGCGATGCGCCGGACCAGCTGGCAGCGAAGACCGCCAATGGCGTGAAGGTCTGGCGCCCGGAATGGTGCATCGGTCAGTTCCGCCTGCCGGGCTGCAAGGCGGATCTCGGGCTGCCGGACGTCACCATCGAGGAAGCGGCCGCCAAGGGTGCCAAGACGGTGATCCTGGGCGTCGCGAACCGGGGCGGCAAGATCGCCGAATCCTGGACGGTCGAACTTGTGAAGGCGCTGGAACTGGGCATGGATATCGCCTCCGGCCTGCACACCCGCGTCACCCAGGTCCCCGCGCTGAAGGAAGCCGCCGCCAAACACGGTCGCACCCTGTTCGACGTGCGCCACCCGACCCAGGACTTTTCGGTCGCAAGCGGCGTCAAGCGGAGTGGCAAGCGGCTGCTGACCGTCGGCACCGATGTCTCCGTCGGCAAGATGTTCACCACGCTCGCCATCGAGAAGGAAATGCTGTCGCGCGGCATGAACGCTGATTTCCGGGCGACCGGCCAGACCGGCATCTTCATCGCCGGCGCCGGCGTGTCGATTGACGCGGTGATCGCCGATTTCATCTCCGGCTCGGTCGAATGGCTGGCACCCGAGAACACTGCGGACCATTGGGACCTGATCGAAGGCCAGGGCTCGCTGCTGAACGTCTCCTATGCCGGCGTGACCATGGGCCTGATCCACGGTGCACAGGCCGATGCGCTGGTGATGTGTCACGAGGTCGGCCGTCCCCACATGCGGGGCCTCCCGGACTATCCGATGCCCGAGATTCTGCCGACCATGGATCTGATCCTGAGGCACGCCCGGCACGTGAACCCGGACGCCAAGTTCGTGGGCGTGGCGCTCAACACCTCGAACGTCTCGGCCGACGCCGCTGCCGCGTTCAAAGAGAAGACGGCCAAGGAAACCGGCCTTCCGGTTGTGAACCCGCTGATCGACGGTGTCGCGCCGATCGTGGATGTGATCCAGAAGGGCTGAGCCAAATGTGATGACGATGAGGTCGGGATTCCCGCTACCTCATCGTCTCCCGGCCCTCGGCAACCAGGCGATCGGAGGCTTCGTCGATCGTGGTCTGCAGCCGGTCCATGAAGGTGTCGCGGTCCAGCCCCGGCTCGATCGGCTCCAGGAATTCGACGATCACCCGACCCGGGATCTTCACGAACGCATTGCGGCTCCAGTAGAGCCCCGAATTCAGCGCCACCGGGATCATCGGCAATCCGATTGAGCGGTACAGGGCGAAGACCCCCGGATGATAGAGCGCGTCCTCGCCGGGTGCCACGCGGGTGCCTTGCGGGAAAATCAGCACGGGTCTTCCGTCTGCGATCGCCGCTTTCGAGTCGATCACCATGCGTTTGATCGCGGGGGCCCCGCCCTCTCGGTCGATCGGCACCATCCCGGCGCCGTTGATCATCGACCCCAGGACCGGGATCTCGGTCAGCTCCTTCTTGAGGACGATTGCAGGCGTGTCGAGGAACTGGTTGAACCAGATGGTCTCCCAAGCCGACTGATGCTTCGAGGCAACCAGCACCGGGCCCTTGGGCAGGCGGTCGGCGTTGCGAACCTCGACCCGTATCCCGGCAACCCACCGGATCAGCCACATCGAAACGGCGATCCAACTGGACCGAACCGCAAGCAAGGCCTTCCGATGCATCCATAGCGCGGGCCACCCGGTGAGCGCCATCACA
>CALAHL010000599.1 GCA_937891725.1 uncultured Rhodospirillaceae bacterium
GTTGGCCGGATCGTTCATGTCGGCCGAGACGCCGACGCTTTCCGGTCCGGCATCGACCTTGAACTTGTCCAGGGTGCCTGCCTTGGCGAGACTGGCAACGATGGCCTCATAGGCGGCGGTGACCCGGTTGTTCACCTCGATATTGCCCATGGCTGTGTCGTTCGGCAGCAGGATCGTGCCGCCGGAGACGCCGCGATCTTGCAGGCATTGCACCAGAGCCTCGCCGGCAATGGCGGCGGCACCGGCGTCCTGACCGGTATGGCTGATGGCGTTGCGGTTCAGGATCGAGCCGTCATAGGAATTGGTGGTGGCGACCGGGATGCCGTTCTTCGTCGCGGTCTTGACGATGTCGTCATAGGCGCCGACCTGTGGCGTCGTCATAATCAACCCGTCCAACGTGGGGTCCTGGATGATCTGGTTCAGGATCTCGATCTCGCGGGCCGGGTCGTCGGTCGGGGATTCAGAGCCGAGAAGCAGCAATTTGGCGCCGATCAAATTAGCTGCGGTCAGTGC
This sequence comes from uncultured Rhodospirillaceae bacterium, assembly GCA_937891725.1. GTDB lineage: Bacteria > Pseudomonadota > Alphaproteobacteria > Thalassobaculales > Thalassobaculaceae > JANSYC01. The sequence continues at coordinate 514 of CALAHL010000599.1, forward strand.
GCCGACATACACCGGGTCGAAGAACCCGTTTCCGGCTGTGTGTGTAACGATGGCGAAGGTCAGAACCCCGTCGCCCGAATGGAAGTCCTTGGTGCCGGCCGCCTCTTTGGCGGCATCCTCAAAGCTGTAGCCGCCGACCGCCCGGTCGATGCTGCCGGACTGCGCCATCGCGCCTGAGGCGACAAGGCTCATTGCCGAGGCGAAGAGCAGGGTGCGTATCGCTGACATAGACGTGTCCTCCATTTCCTCGTTTTTTGTTCGGCTTTTGTCGGTTCTCGGACGCTCTCGCCGTTGTCGACGTCCGTTTGCGAAAAAGGGTTCGACTCCGTTTTGGTGCCAGTTGGCTAGTGCCAGTTGGGCTAGTGCCAGCCGGCGTCGACGATGTAGGCCTGGGACGTGCAGCCTCGCGCCTCCTCCGAGGCGAGAAAGAGCACGGGACGGGCGATATCGATCGGATACAGCTTTCGTTTCAGGCACTGGGATTTCATCAGGTCGGCTTCGGCTTCGGGCGTGAGCCAATTGTCGAGCTGACGCTGCGTCATGATCCAGCCCGGAACCACGCTGACGACCCTGATGTTATCCGGGCCGAGGTCGCGCGCCAGAGACCGCGTAAGACCCAGGACTGCGGATTTCGCCGTGGTGTATCCGGGCATTCCGCCCTGACCGACCATCCAGGAAATCGAGCCGAGGTTGACGATGGCGCCACCGCCCGCCGCCTTCATGCCGGGGGCGACGGCCTGGGCGGCGAAGAACTGGTGCTTCAGATTTACCGCAAAGCGGTTGTCCCAGAACTCCGGAGTTACGGTCTCCAGGCGATGCCGCTCGTCATTGGCGGCGTTGTTGATCAGGATTGTGATTGGTCCTTGATCATCGGCGACCTGCGCGATGGTTCGTCGCAACTGCTCAATATCGGTCACGTCGCACGCGTGAAAGGACACCGTTTGGCCGGCCGCCTTGATCTCATCGACCAGAGCGGTCGAGGCCGCGTGATCTAAATCCAGGAAAGCCACCTTCGACCCCTGGCGCGCGAACTGACGGACGATTTCCGCTCCGATGCCCGATCCGCCGCCGGTCAC
>CALAHL010000600.1 GCA_937891725.1 uncultured Rhodospirillaceae bacterium
TTCCGGCGGGCATTGCCAGGTGCTGGCGGTGGAAGGGGTCGGACGTTACCGGCGTCTGGGAACCACGATCGACGACGCGGCGGGCGAGGCGTTCGACAAGACCGCCAAACTGATGGGGCTCGGCTATCCCGGTGGCCCCGCTTTGGAGCGGGTGGCAAGAACCGGTGACCCCAAACGGTTCGCCCTGCCGCGTCCGATGCTGGGGCGGCCCGGTTGTGATTTCTCGTTTTCCGGCCTGAAGACTGCCGTTCGGCGGCGGGTCGAAGAGCTGGGTCACGAACTCGATTCCCAGGCCACTGCCGATCTGGCGGCCTGTTTTCAGGCGGCGGTGGCGGCGTCCCTGGTCGACCGGTCGCGCCATGCGGTCGAGATGTTCGAGGCCGACCATGGTGGCGGCCATGCCTTCGTGGTCGCGGGCGGTGTGGCCGCGAACCAGAGCCTGCGCGCTGCCCTGTCCGGACTGGCCGAAAGCCGGGGGATGCCGTTCATCGCTCCGCCGCTGGCGCTCTGTACCGACAACGCCGCGATGATCGCCTGGGCCGGGCACGAGCGGATGGCTGTAGACCCGCAAGGCGACGGCCTCGATTTCAAACCCCGTCCCCGCTGGCCGCTGGACCCCGATGCCGCCAAATCCATCGGTGCCGGTGCGGCGAAGGCGTAAGGCCGTCCTTTGGCTTTTCCGAGGCCATCGGTTGGGGTAGCGTCCGGTCCTCGGATCAATCACGACTTTTTGGGAGAAACCCGTGCTGTTTTCCATTGTCTGCGTCGACAAGCCGAATTCGGTCCAGCTGCGCATGGACACCCGCCTGGAGCATGTGGAGCATCTGAAGGCCCATGCCGACCGTCTGTTGCTGGCAGGCCCGAACCTGGCCGAAGACGGCACCACCTCGATCGGCTCGATCCTGATCTTCCAGGCGGAAACCGCCGCCGAGGCCAAGGCGTTCGCGGATGCCGATCCTTACACCAAGGCCGGTCTGTTCGACAGCGTGACCATCAAGGGCTTCCGTAAGGTCCTGGTGAAGCCGGAGCTTGAATAGCCATGGCGTATTGGTTGTTCAAATCGGAGCCGGGCACCTGGTCGTGGGACGATCAGGTCAAGAAGGGCGATGTGGGGGAGGGCTGGGACGGGGTCCGGAACTATCAGGCATCGAACAACATGAAGGCCATGAAGGTCGGCGATCGCGGGTTCTTCTATCACTCGGTCAACGAGAAGCAGATCGTCGGCATCGTCGAGGTGATCGAGGAATATCATCCTGATCCGACCGATGCCTCCGCCCGGTTCGGCATGGTGACGGTCAAGGCGATCAAGCCTGTCAAACGGCCGGTCACCTTGGCCGAGGTCAAGGCGACCGAGGCGCTGGCCGACTTTCCGCTGATCCGGCAGTCGCGGCTTTCGGTGGTGCCGGTGAGCGACGATCAGTGGAAACTGATCTGCAAGATGGCGGAGACTGACCCGGCGTGACCGACGAGCCCGGCGGCGACGCCGATATACCCTCCCGGCTGCGGGCCGCCAGCGGTCTGATCGCCTCCGGAGACTTCGAGGCGGCCAAGACCAAGGCGGGCCAGGTGCTGGCGGAGGCGCCCGATCATCCGGGGGCACACGCGCTGGCCGGAATGGCTGCGTTGGGGTTGGAGCAGGGGGCGGATGCGGTTCGGCATCTGTCTGTGGCGGCCAAAAAGCTGGCCGGGAATGCGGCGATCCAAGGCAATCTGGCGACCGCCCTGCGGCGCAACGGTTTGAGCGGGGATGCGCTGGTTCCGCAGCGGCGCGCGGTTCTGTTGGATCCGAAATCAGCCGGCGTGATGTTGGCCCTGGCGCAGATCCACTCGGATCTCGGCGGCCTGTTGAACTCGGAACGGGCCCATGCAAGGGCGGCGGTTCTGGACCCGCTCAACCCGGAGATCTGGTACAATCTGGGGGGTTCTCCGCATCCAGCTCGACCAGATGGCGCGGGCGGCGCAGGCCTATCGGCCGCATGCGCGGCTGCTGCATGGGCGGCCCGGAAATCAGGCCACCGCCGACCCGATGCCGAGCCTGCCGGTCGAGCCGGTGCGGCCGGTCGCGCGGGTCTGCTGTCTGCATCGTCTCACCCACGACCGGGATCAGCTGACCCATCTGCGGGACCAGGATCTGCTGCCGCGCGACATGGAGGACGAGCCGGAACGCTATCAGGCCCTGATCGACGGTTTGTCGGAGGAGGAACGGACCGCGATCACCTTCCCGCTCGACGGACGTCGGTATCTGACCATCGCCCGCAGCTGGAACCGCTATGTCCATCTCGAGCAGACCGGTTGGACGCTTGAGCGCCCGGCGCTCAATCCGGATCTCGATTGGCCGGGACTGGAGGCGGCGTTCCTGGACGGCGATCCGCGATGTCTCGCGATCGATCGGCTGGTCACACCCGCGGCCCTGGGCGCTTTGCAGCGCGTCTGTCGGAACAGCACGTTCTGGCACCAGATCAAAGGGGCCGGATATCTCGGCGCCTATC
>CALAHL010000601.1 GCA_937891725.1 uncultured Rhodospirillaceae bacterium
CACATCATCGCTCTCACAGTGGCCCTTTCGGGCCCTTTTTTGTCGATCCAGTTCGGACGGCACGGACCGGCGGCAGGCGGCTCCGCTCTCAACGCGAGAGGGCCGGGCTGGTTTCCCAACCCGGCCCGTACCACGCGCCGATATCGTCTTGAGCCGGTCCCTCAGGGCGACGCGGCGAGTGATGGCCACTGCTCGAGCATTGGCGCCCCCAGGAGCGGCTTGTTGACGCCCTGGTGACAGGTCGAGCAATACGCCTTCGGAGCATCGCCGGTCGGTCCCAGGCGGTTCTCCGGATAGGTGTCGCGCAGAGGAACGAGATAGTCGGTGTTCATCTCACGGACCATGTCGATGCCATGATAGGCGGTCGTCCGGGCCGGAGGCGATTGCTCCCAATTCCCGAAGGCCCGGCTGTTGTGGCAGTAGGTGCAGTTCACGCCCAGGGATTCGGACATGTGCAGCATCAGCGCGTAGGTCTTCTCGGTTGACTGGATCGAGCCGCCGGTGCTGCCGGTCGAAGCCGGAAGAGCCTGCTGGACCTGCACCCTGATGGGCTCGTCCCCAACCAGATAGGCGCTGAACGGGTCATAGGGCAGAGAGGTTCCCGCGACACCGCCGGAGCCGATGTTCTGGCCGTTGCGCCAGCCCATCGCACCCTGCGCCGCCGGCAGGCCGGCATTCTCGAACCAGATGTACTCTGGAACGTTCTTGCCCCGGTGACAGGTGTAGCAGTTGACGCCGGTCTCCTGGACGTGGTTGCCCCAGTTCTCGTTGATGTTCCAGGTCATCTGGATCATCCGGCGGGACACGATCTTGGTGTAGACACTGTCATCCGCCAGGTTCTCGAGGTTGTGGCAGTAGCCACAGCCCTCTTCCGGCGCCACCCATTCGGTGATCGCCGCCATCAGCCGGGTGAACTGCACCTCCGGAAGATCGCCGAGGACCTGCACGTTCTCGTACACCTCGCCGGCCAAGGGTGAGTCCCGGATCTCCTCCGCCGTCAGCTCGTAGGGCGGCGGCGGCATCTGGTTGAGAGCCTCCAGCTGGGCAGTCACCCGCGGATTGCTAACGGTTTCCATACCGACGCCCCGGAACCCGATCTGTTCGGCCGCGACCGGCGGCCGGTCCCAGCCCACACCGAACATCATGGCGAGGACCAGGAGGGTTACGGCGGTGACCGCAAGGGGGATAGCAAAGAGGTTTTTCATGATCAGCCTCCCTTGGCCGGATCGACCGCCGGGGTATAGACCTCAGGATAGGACGGAACGATGCCGTGCTCCTGACCCCAGAGATACCAGTTGTCCACCACGGTTCCGGTCAGCAGGATGCCGATGCCGCCGGTCAGCGGACAGAGAACGGCGAACCACCAGGCCCAGCGGTGAATGGATTCCATCGAGGCGTTAAAGCCCATGGTCCAGCGCCAGAAGAGACCAGCCCGTTCCGATGCCGTACCCCGGTCGACGATCTGTTCGATCTCCCGCTCGCCGCCGTAGCGACCGACCGCGAGAATTGTCGCACCGTGCATGGCGAACAGAAGCGTCGAGCCGTACAGGAACACGATCGAAAGCATGTGGAACGGGTTGTAGAACAGGTTGCCGTATCGAATGGAGAAGGCCGCCGTCCAATCCAAGTGCGGGAAGATCCCGAACGGCACCGCTTCCGACCAGCTGCCCATCAGAACCGGGCGAATGAAGCCCAGCACCAGATAGAGCCAGATGGCGGCCGCGAAGGCCCATGCCACATGGGTGCCCATGCCGAGCTGTACAGCGCGGCGGTACATCCTGACCCACCAGAGCAGGATTGCCGTGGTGAGGAAGAAACCGGTCATCAGCCACCAGCCACCCTCGTTGAGCGGCGGCATAACACTGAGGCCGTGTTCCGGCAAAGGCGGCTCCAGAGCCAGCCACGGAAGCTGACGCAGGAATTCGATCGGGTTCCAATTGACCGACGCGGCCATGTTCAACCCGATGATCTCGAACGCGACCAGGCCGCAGACGAGAGACAGAAAACCGAGCTTGCCGAGATAGATCGGACCGATCTGAGCATTGCCGATCTTGCCGAGCCAGTAGCTGTGAAACGGCGTGCCGGTGCGAGCGTCATCCTCGTCCGGCA
>CALAHL010000602.1 GCA_937891725.1 uncultured Rhodospirillaceae bacterium
CCCGTTAGCCTCGAAATAGCGCAGCGGGAAGGAAAAGCCGTGGTCGATGCCGACCAACGTGGGCACATCCTCGCCGAGCCGCTCGACCAGCCATTCCGCGATGCCCTTCCGGGTCCAGTATTTGCGCGGACTCGGCGGCGGCAGAACTTCCACAGGATGCCCGCCGCCCTCGGCCAGATAGACGCGCAGGCCCTTCAGGCTTGCGGTTGGCGTTTCCGCGCCGGAGTAGTCGATGCCGATAGTGCGGGCGAAGGTGGGTGACATGTTCAAGTTTCACCCCCGATAAGCATGTTCGTTGTGCCAGCGCAGCGCCTCTGCATCTGGGCGGCGCAAGGCATCTTCAGGTGCGTGGATCGTTTGCCCGTGCAGTTCATAATAATGCCGACCGTTGTCGAACTCCTCCTTGATACGGCGGCTCACCTCGAAATGCAGGTCGGGCGTCACCGTCACGTAGCCCGCGTCGAACAGGCTGTGGATGTCGCGCCGAAGCAGCAACCCGTTTTGCGCCTCGTGTGCGCCGCCATCGCCGTAGGGTCGGATATACGCGGCTTCGAGCGCCGGAAGGGTTCGCTCCTGTGTGATCGCGCAACGGCGATTGTAGGTGTCCGTGACGAGCACCCGGAATGCTCCTTGCCCGAGACGTGGCCGAATGAGCTGCGGCTCGCCGAACCGAGCCTGGGCTTCGGCCATTCCGGGGAAGTCTGGCCGCCTCATCCGCTCGTTCACCGCGTCCCATAGCGCAAGTCCCTCTGCATCGCCGGTATTGTAGGTCTTGAAGGACACGATATTCGGCGCCCAGCTTGGCGGGACGGGAATCCAGTCGGCCTCGGCGAAGAAGAACGGTTGCGTCAGGATACGGCAGCCGATCTCGAAATCGCTCCGATCGCCCGGATCGGCCCGACGGTACCGCGCAATGCGGGCGCGCATCTCTTGCGCCGAACGAGCACCGTTCGCCTCGCCGAAGGCTTCCCAGGCCAGCGAACACGGCAGCGCGTTGGCGTAGGCGAAGATGCCGCCGCCGACGATCACGTTGCGCGGCGCATGAAGTTTGAACAGGAACAGCTCGCCCGGCTGGAGCGCGCGGAAGTTGGCAGCCGACGGCGCCCAGAAATTGACCTCGGCAAGGTTCGGCTGCTGCCGCAGCATGTCGAACCAGTCGCCATCCGTGACGGCGATGACGAGGTTGATCCCCATGTTATTCCGCGTCCCCCTCTGCCACGAAGGTCAGCACGACGCTGTCAGGCACCGTCTCGTCGGGCGGTGGCGGAATGCCGTCGGTTTGCATCTGCGCCAGGATCATCTGGATCGCGTTGTCGATATGGGTCAGCGCCTCCTCGCGGGTCTCGCCGCCGATGTCGGCCCCGTGCCTTCGAAGCGCGGGGCAGACGGCCCGCCATTCGTCGCGGTACCGGGAAACCGTCACGTGGTATCGGATGGTCATGCCGCTTCCATGTCGCTTGTGCCCGGTTCTAGCGCCTCGTGGAGGAGGGCTTCGAGGAGGCGGGCGCGGGTGGTGTCGGCGGTGGTGAGGGCGGCCTCCAGCCGGTCGCAGAGGGCCATGAGGGCATCGACCTTGGCCACGATGCGGTGTTGTTCGGCGAGGGGTGGGAGGGGGATGGGCAGATCCCGCAAGATCCCCAAGTTGAGACCCTTATACGCGATCCCGCGAAGGTTATTTTGGATGTGATCCCAAAAGTAGGGCGAGAGCATCAAGTAGACCAAGAAAGGCCCGGAGAGGTCAGCCGCGATGGTGATGACAGCAACTTCTCGAGCGACGTTGTGACCCTTGAGATCGTTGGGCAC
>CALAHL010000603.1 GCA_937891725.1 uncultured Rhodospirillaceae bacterium
GCGGCCGGCTACGAGGGCTTCAAGCTGACCACGGAGTCGAACCCGGCCAGCGCCGCCGCTGGCTCTTAGAGGGCAGTGCGCTGAGAGTACGCTAAACAACGCTAAGGAAGAACAATTCCGGAACGCTGAGGAGCGTTGTCGCGCCGCCTCGGTCGATGCCCGCGTTGTTCACAAGAATGGAAACCGGTCCCCGAGCTTCCTTCACGTCGATCGCAAACTGCTTTGCAGCATCCGGATCTGCCACGTCGAGTTTCGCTACGAAAGCCGTTCCACCCGCCGCCTCAATCTCGTCTCGCACACGTTCCAAAGCGTCCATTTTCAGATCGGCAAGGGCGACCTTTATGCCTGCGGCAGCGAAGCCTTTTGCAATCGCAGCTCCATTGCCTTGAGCCGCACCGGTGATAACGGCGCTTCGACTTCGCACTTCCAAACCCTCTCATTTTACGCGTTTCCGGCCGAGTAGACGGAGGGGAAGGCTATTTCACCTTTGGATCGATCACCTTGATCACGCTGGAGGAATCGAGATCACCATGACCGTTCTCGATGAGCATCTGAAACGCCGCCGTTGCAGCAGCTCCCAACGGGGTGGAGGACCCGGCCGCCTGGGCTGCCGCTTGCGAGAGCCGCAGATCCTTCAGCATCAGTTTCGCCATGAATCCCGGCTTGAAATTGTTGCTCGATGGAGATGTCGGAACCACACCGGGCATGGGGTTCGAGTGTTCGAAGTAGGTCGAATTTCCGCTTGAAGTCGAAATGACATTGTAAAGAATTTCCGGCGAAACCCCGAGACGTTGCCCAAGAACCATAGCCTCCGAAGTGGCCAACGCATTAATCCCAGCCAGCATGTTGTTGCAGATTTTGGTCGCCTGCCCCTGGCCCGCCGCGCCGCAGTGGACGATGTTCTTACCCATGCCCTGAAGGATCGGCTTGGCTTTCGCGAAGGTCGATGCCTCTCCCCCACACATGAACGTCAAAGTCGCAGCATCCGCGCCGACCGTTCCACCGGAAACCGGTGCATCCACCATCTCAAACCCGGCGTCTTTGGCCGCGGATGCAGTGGCTTTGGCCGAGTCCACGTCGATTGTGGAAGAATCAATAAACACAGTTCCCGGATCTGCCGCTGCGATGACGCCGTCATTCATAAAGACCTCACGGACATTGGCGCCGACCGGAAGCATGCTGACGACGAAGTCGACACCGGACGCAGCGTCCTTGACGGAGTCAGCCGCTGTCGCACCGGACTGGACAACAAAATTCATCGCCTCTTCCGATAGATCAAAAACCTTCAAACTATGCCCTGCCGTGATCAAATTCCGGGCCATCAGCCCGCCCATATTGCCCAATCCGATGAACCCGATACGCGCCATGACACTCCCCCTTTTGTGCGTTTTTTATAAGCCATCACTTTATCTAGAGGCCGTCACAGGGACCTGTGCGGCCAATTCACCTGAACGGTAACCGGTCGACATACTCCCCGCCAAGTCGGCACCACCAAGTCGGCCCACCAAGTCTGCTTGCACGCCATTATGATCCGCCACTCTGTTCTCTGAGTGCGATCCCTGTACCGTCTTCGATACGATCGCCGGGGCGCAGCACCACAATGTCACCGGCCACAAGCCCTTCGGTCACCTCCGCCATGCGATCGTTCATCAGCCCTATGCGGATGGCGCGGAGGGCCGCTTGTCCACCTGCGGCAGTGAATACGGCCCAGCTGTTCGCCTCACCGGCGGAGACCACACCCTCATCCTCCCGCAGCACCCGAAGAACATGGCCGGAGATCGGTGCGATCACATGTACGAAACACCCGTCCCTACCCTCCAATTGCGGCGTCACGCGCTTTTTTCACGGTCATTTTATCGTCTTTCGACAAAAAGATGTTAACGGTTCTGCCCGAAATGTTCCAGGTTTGGGTACTTTCTGCTTGTTCCCTTTCTGGGAAC
>CALAHL010000604.1 GCA_937891725.1 uncultured Rhodospirillaceae bacterium
CCCGGTAATACTCCAGCCGGATCGCCTCCGGATCCGCAGTTCCGGGAGCCAACTGGTCGGTATCCGTCGCTGTTCGGGTCGCTCGGATGCGCACGGCGCCGGTGTCGATCTCTGCGGACAGCGCGACGTCCTGTGCAAACCGAATTACCAAGCTGTCGTAGCCGTACTCGATGGTCTCGATCCAATTGGCCCGCGCTTCGGCCAGGGCGTCCACGTTTTGGACGTCGATCGGCGCGCTGAAATAGACCACCACCTCGCCGTTCGACACCAGAGCCTCGTCGGCTCTCACCCCGTCGATCGCAAGTTCCAGAAAGTCGCTTTTCTCGGCAATCTCGGTCACTGAGACTTGGGCCTGGGCTGACGCTGGCGTGGGCACAGCTAGAACCAGGGTTGCGGCCGCCAACAGAAAGACGGCGTTCGGAAGACGCTTGAAGGTGAGATGGATGTTGGTCATGCGGCGGTCACTTTTGCCCGAGGATGTCGCGGGCACGCCGGAGATCGCCCTTTTCAATCAGTAAATCGGCGAGATCGGCGCGGAGGGAGCGATCGGCCGGCCGTTGTGTGAGCAATCCTTCCATGATCGTCACTGCGCCCTCGATTTTTCCCAACCGACGCAAAAGATTAGCGCGTGCGACCTCTTCCTGGAAATCACGCTTCGGTTTGGCGAGCAATTGCGCCTGGGCTTTCTTGAAAAACGGTACCGCCTGCGCCTTCCGATTGGTGCGGGTCAAGGTGTCGCCGAAGAAATAGTTGGCTTCGTAGTCGCCGTCGCCTTGGGAGAGATAGGCTCCCAGATGCTGTTCCGCATCGATCAGCCGACCTTCGTCATAGGCTGCGAGCCCGAGCGCCCGGTGGGCCGCCGGGTCTTTCGGGGCAACCTTCAAAACTGCCTGCCACGCCTTGCGTACCAGACCGCGATCCCGGATCTGCTCCGCGATCCCGGCCAACTCCCGCAGGTCCTCCGCGTCGGAAATCTGAGTGATCGCCTTGGCTACGGCCGCGCGGAGCTTTTTGGGGTCACGGGCCTCTGTGCGATCCTGTGCCAGGGCCTGGACCAGTTGAACGAGTTCGGAGTTTGTCTCCGCACCCTCAACGCCGCCGATCACTTCGGCGGTTCGGGCGCCGGCGCGCAACTCCAACAGCTTGTCGAGCCAAGCCTGCCGCGCGTCCCCCGTCGCGGATTTCGCGCGCGTCTCAATCCAGTCCAGCACATCGGGACGCGGAGGTGGACCCCAGAGGTAGAACAGCTGCTTCATGGACTCATCGTTCGGACCGGCCGATCCGGCGATCCCAAGGAACAAACGCTCAGCCGTCTTGGGGTCCCCGGTCTCGAGCGCGCGGAACGCTACGGCACGGGTGAACGCGACGCCGAACCTGTTGGCGACGGCCATTTTGGTCTCAAACGCCATGGCATCCTGCGGCCGTCCCGCCCGACGCAGCAGGTCGGCATAGAGCCCAGCCAACTCCTCGTTCCGGTCGGCGAGAGGGGCTATCGCGCGTGCGGCGGACTCCGGATCTGTCAGATCGGCGAGCGCATAGGCAAGGGCCAGGGCCTCGCGGGGGTCAGTCTCTGCACTCAGCCGCTCGGTCGTCCAGTCGACAAGCTCATCGATCCTACCGAGATCCCGCAAGGCCGAAAGATAGGAGTCCGCCCAGAGCTTCGGTGCGCGCTTTGCCAAATCCCGATAAGCGGGCACGGCTGCGGCCCGGTCGGCGTCGGCGAGGGCATACAGAATGGCTGCTGTCTCATCTGACGCGGGGTCGCCGACCTTGATCCGGTCGACCATCACGGGCACCAGATCGCCCAATCGCCCGAGGTGGACGGCGCTCTGCGCCAGGGTGGACCACCAGAATCCGCCGCGCTGGATCGCATAGTCCATCAGCTCCTGCCATACCGCGTCGTCCGCTCCGGCCTCCAGCAGGGCGTAGACCAGTTCCTCCCGGCGTTCCGGTGAAAGGCCCGGTCGGACGATCTGGGTACGCCACAGGCCTACCAGTTCTTCGGTGCGTCCAAGCCCGCGCAGCACGTCGGCATACAGTCCCTCCGCTTCCGAATTCCGGGGCACCACCGGTGCGAGGATGACCAAGGCCGACTCCAAATCCCCCGCGTTGAACAGGGCATAGGCCAGTCTCAGATCCGCGCCGTCCCCTGGGCTGGCCAAAACAAACCGTTTGGCTGCCGCCACCGCGACATCCCATGTTCCCCGGCTTTCCGACAGATAGTAGAGGTCGATCAGAACGGAGGGGGTGATTTCCGGCTCCCGTGCGAGCCACTCCAGTACCACGTCACGCCGGTCCGTCAGCAAGGCCAAGTTGGCCCAGACCGCCCGAAGCCGAGGCGAGTTCTGGCGTGAGAGCAGGGCGGTGATCTCCCAGAACCCGTCCTCCGCGCGATCCAGCGTCGCGTACAGCTCACCAAGCAGGATCATCGCTTCGGCCGGAAGCGCCGGGTCAGTCATGCGGGCGATCAGAATTTTGAATGCGTCCTCGGACCGACCCAAGGTGTTCAGAACGCCGGCAAGCGCGACCTGATCGTCCACGGGCAACGCGGTCTTTCCGTCGGCAGTCCCGTCGATCTGTAGAAGTGCAATGTCGGCATATCGCTCGGCCGCGACGAGATCGCCTCGGGTCAGCCAGATTTCGGCGGCCATGACCGAGGAGTCTTCCAGCGCCGTGGGCCCGATCTGTGCCAGCAGGCGATCAACTGTTTCGGTCCGACCCGCCTGATGCAGGGCTGCGACCAAATCCAGCACCGGGCGGCCACCCAACATCGCAAAACCGATCTGGTCGACCACTTCGAGCGCCAAATCCAAATCCTGGTTGCGCAGCGCCAGCTCGATCAGATCGGCAGCCAAGGCCAACGGCAGAATTCGTTCCCGCCACCAGGCTCGCATGCGGGTCCATGCCTCCTCGTCTCGGCCTTCCAGCCGCAGGGCATAGGCCAGCGCCGATCGCCACGTCTGATTGCTCGTCTCCAGTTCCGGACGGCTCTGCAACAGGCCGATTGCGGTGTCGATCTCTTGGTAGGAGATGGCGGTCTGGGCAAACGAAATCAGGATGTTGGCCGGTGTCGTTGCGTCAAACCAACCGGTCAGAATGTCCAGAGCTTGCTGCGTTTGGCCTTGGTGCAGCATGAGCTCAAACAGCGACAATCGCTGCGACCAGTCGAGCTTGCTGGGATCTTCCACGATAGCTTGGTTCAGTGCGGCGATCGCCTCATCATAGCGTCCGGCCACTCTCATCAGATCGGCCAGTTCGACCAGACGTTCGGTGGAGATGAGTTTCAGGTCGCGCATTTTAAGCAGCGTGGTGATCTGCGCGTCGATGTTCCCGGCCTTGTAATAGGCATCGACCAGGGTTTCCAGCCGCTCCTGTGTGGGGTCGATCGCGACCACGCGCTCCATGGTCCGCAGATACATCCCGAACCGTCGGTCCGTTCGATAAAGCTCCGCCAGGTAGGGAAGGATAGTCGCGCTCTCGCCGCTGGCGGCCTCAAAACGCTCGATAAGGGCAATGGCCCGTTCGACATCGCCGTACTCAATATAGATCTTCATTAGCGCCGAGACGGTGGGGGCCGTCATGTCGCCTGCTTCAATCTGCTTTTCGAAATATGACCGCGCCTCATCGTATTCCCGGTCGCGCAGCAGCATGATGCCGAGCTGCTCGCCACTGGGAAGGACCAACAGGCTGAGGCCGATCGCCAGAACAATCACCAGCGCGATAAGGGCGGCGAAGGCGCGCATCAGTCCGATGCCCGTTCAAGGGTCAGCTTGGTTGCGACCATCGGCATCAGATCCTCGGTTTGCGCATCCACCAGCGCCAACCGGCGATCCTCTCCAGCGGTCAAACGCAGCGACATCCGCTCGTCGCCGTCCTGAACCCCGCGCACCAGCCAGACGCCGGGCTTCGGGACGATCCAGCTCATCGAGAGCGGACCGAATCCTTCGAGCGTCGCCGAGACCGTCGCACCCTCCGTGGCCATTTGGGAGATCGGCCAGGGGCTCTCGATCAGATAGGGATACTCGGCCACAGCCGGCGCGAGAAGATCCTCCCGGTCGGTCAAGGCGACGACCGGCTGCGCCACTGACGGGTCCAGTGCGACGTATAGCCCGCCGTGAGATGATCGCTCTCCGATCACGCCTGTTGACCGTGAGAAATCGACGGCCATGAGGCTGGCATGGTCGAAGCGCAGAGTCTGAAGGGCACCGCGGCTTTCGATCCGCCAGACCCGATCGCCCAGGCTGACCATCTGGGTATCGTAGAACCCCTGGCCGATCCGGGCGAACCGACTGGTGGTGATCGGTGTCAGTTCGCGAGCGCCGACATTCTGTAAGACCGCGATCAGCGCATTCAGCGAGGCGATCTTCTCGGCCGAGTAGGTGTGATAGTAGACATTGATCGGCTTGACGCGGATCGGCAGATCCGTGCGGTCGATCGTCTGCAGCAGATGCCGATAGCCAAAGAACCGGGCCGACCACAGATCGGTGTAGGTGTTCTCGTTGCTCATCGACGCGTAAATCTGCCGCTCTCTGCCGACCGGGATCCCGGTCGGGGCGACATAGCCGTAGGAGCGGTAGTCGCTGTCGAAGCGGGTGTCTCCGCCGTTGATATTGACGATCCCGGCTTCCCGGACGGCCGCGACCGCAGCTTCGTAAGGGCTGGTGTCGCCGGACCATTGGAGGACCGCGACCGGTTTGCCGCCGACAAGTCCGATCCGATCCATCGATCCCTGAACCTCGAGATCCAGGTCGTAGGGTTTGATGTAGAATGCGCGGGGAACTTCGTAGCGCGCGCTCAACTCCGGAGCGGTGGGAGCACCGGACTCGGTCGATGTCTCGACCGCCAAGCTGGTTCCGACAGACTCGTAGCGTTGTTCATTGATCCTGCCCAGGCCCAGGGACGTGACGATTCTGCGTTCTAGTTCAGGATCGTAGTCTTTGAAGAACGACCACTGGAACGGGTGGCTGTAGGTGTGACTGCCGGCTTCGACCTGCGGCAGGGCCAGTATCTCCTCGGCGACCGCGCGGGCCTCCGCGTCGTCGATCCATGCGGGATCGATCTCCGCCGCGATCGGAGCGATGGTCACCGGTAGTCCAGGGTTCCGCTTCACCACCCGCTCAAGCAGCACCCGGGCGGTGCTTGTCGGTTGATCGTCGATTTTCACTTCCGCAACGCTACGCCAGCCGTCGCCGTCCACATGGCTGTAAAAGACACGCCGTCCGGCAAGGGTGGTGGTGTCCGGCTTTGGCAGGTCGTCAGTCGCGAAAGCCACTCGAAAGAACGCGAACGGATTGATCCGCCATCGGCGGACCAGGGCGTCGGGATTCAATTCCGCATCGAAACCATCGGTGACAAGGCCACCATTCGGATTGCTGACGACCACGTCGCTTCGAATGCCGTCATCCCCAAACCAGCCGACCTGAAGATGGACCTTCGTATCCGCACCCACCGCCTTGTGGACCGGAAAAGGCGGAATGAACTCGGG
>CALAHL010000605.1 GCA_937891725.1 uncultured Rhodospirillaceae bacterium
TGTTCTCATTGAACCTGGGCTGGTTCCCGACATCGGGCATGGAAAACTTCACCATGTTCTATACCGGGTGGGCGCGTGTCCTGGATATCGCCCACCACCTGGTTCTGCCGACCATTACGCTGTCCCTGTTCTATCTGGCGATCTACACCCGGCTGATGCGGGCGTCGATGCTCGAGCAATACGGCCAGGATTACGTCACGACGGCCCGGGCAAAGGGCGTGACCGAGCGACGCATCGTCTTCGTTCATATTCTCGGCAACGCGCTGCTTCCGGTGGTGACGATGGCCGGCGTTCAGGTCGGAGCGCTGATCGGCGGCTCGGTCATCGTGGAGTCGGTCTTCGCCTGGCCGGGCCTCGGGATGCTGGCCTTCGAAGCGCTTTTCGCCCGCGACCTGAACCTGCTCCTCGGCATCTTCCTGTGGTCGGCGCTGCTGGTTGTGGCCGTGAACCTTGTGGTCGATATCGTTTACTCGATGCTCGATCCCCGTATCGAGGTGGGTTGACCATGACCTTTTGGAAGCTTTTCGCGCGCAACAGGTCGGCGGTGTTCGGTCTGTCGATCTTGATCGCCATCGTTTTCATGGCGGCGACCGCGGGCCTTTTCTATCCGGAGGACCCCTTCGGGCTCGCGGGAAAGGCGATGTCGCCGCCCGGCGAGAACGGGTTTCTCCTCGGCAGCGACAGTCTGGGCCGCGACGTGGCCGCCGGCATCGCGCACGGGGCCAGAACCTCGCTGCTGATCGGTCTGGTCGCCACCTTTGTGGCCGTCATGATCGGGGTGATCACCGGCGCGTTCGCCGGGTATTTCGGCGGCTGGATCGACGATGTGCTGATGCGCGTGACGGAGATGTTTCAGACCATCCCATCCTTTGTGTTCGCCATTCTTCTGGTCGCGATCATGAAGCCGTCGATCGAGAGCATCGTGATCGCGATCGCGGTTGTGTCCTGGCCCGCCGTGGCGCGGCTGGTCCGGGGGGAGTTTCTGGCGCTCCGGAACCGTGAGTTCGTTCAGGCCTGTCACATCGTCGGGATGAGCGACATCCGCATCATGGTGGGCGAGATCCTGCCGAACTGCCTGTCTCCTGTGATCGTGATCGGATCCCTGATGGTCGCGACCGCGATCCTGATCGAATCCGGTCTCGCCTTTCTCGGTTTGGGCGATCCGAACATCATGAGCTGGGGCTTCCAGATCGGGGCAGGGCGGACGCTGCTGCGGTCGGCGTGGTGGGTCTGTACGTTCCCGGGGATCGCGATCCTGCTGACCGTGTTGGCGATCAACCTTGTCGGCGAAGGGCTGAACGACGCGCTGAACCCACGCTTGAGAGAACGGACATGACCAGGCTGCTCGATATTCGTGGCCTGCATGTCGCACTTCCCGCCGGCGCGCAGCGGGCCCATGCGGTCGAAAATGCCGACCTGCACCTGGAAGCCAACGAAATCCTGTGCGTGGTCGGTGAGTCCGGCTCCGGTAAGTCTCTGACGGCGCGGGCTGTCATGGGGCTGTTGCCGCGGCCGCATGTCCGGGTGTCGGAAGGCAGCATCGACTTTCTCGGCGAAGATCTGACCAAGGTCAGCGATGCGCGGCTGCGGCAGATCCGGGGCGCCGAGATCTCGATGATCTTCCAGGAGCCGATGACGGCCCTGAACCCGGTGATGACGATCGGCACCCAGATCGACGAGGTGTTCCGCTTTCACGGAAATATGCCGACCAAAGAACGGCGCAGCCGCGCGTTGGGGCTGCTGGAGGATGTCCAGCTTCCGGATCCGGAGCAGGCGCTGAAGGCGTACCCGCACGAGCTCTCCGGCGGGCAGCGCCAGCGTGCGATGATCGCCATGGCCCTGGCCTTGGATCCCAAAATCCTGATCGCCGACGAGCCGACGACCGCGCTCGACGTGACCACCCAAGCCCAGGTGCTCAAGCTGATCAAGGAGATGCAGGCAACGCACGGCACGGGGGTCCTGTTCATCACCCACGATTTCGGCGTAGTGGCGGATATCGCCGACCGGGTCGCTGTCATGCAGAACGGTCGGGTGGTCGAAACCGGAACGACCCGGCAGGTTCTTGGAAACCCGACCCATCCCTATACCCAGGCCCTGATCGCGGCGGTGCCCAGTCTGACGCCCCGCGCGGCCAGACCGCGCTCGACGCGGACGGTGCTTCGGGTCAACGCCCTTGATAAGACCTACCGCGGCGGCGGCGGACTTTTTGGGGGTAAGCCTCGGATCGTTCATGCGGCCAATAAGGTGACCTTCGACCTCGCCCGGGGTGAGACCCTCGGCATCGTCGGGGAATCCGGGTCCGGCAAATCCACCGTGGCGCGCTGCATCGTGCGTCTGAACGATGCCGAGGCCGGTGAGATCCTGCTCGGCGATACCGATCTGCGGCCCCTTGGTCGGGCCGCCATGCGGCCCCATCGGTCAAAGATCCAGATGGTCTTTCAGGA
>CALAHL010000606.1 GCA_937891725.1 uncultured Rhodospirillaceae bacterium
GATGGCGCCTCCGAACAGCAACAGCTTCTCGGTCAGCGTCGTCTTGCCGGCGTCCGGATGCGAGATGATCGCGAACGTCCGGCGTCGGGCATGTTCTTCGGCAAGCGAGGCCATGGTAGGACCGGGGTTAGATGATGTCGCTGGTCTGACAGGACTTGGCGCTTGATAATGGCAGGCCGCCCGCTTCGCAAGCAGGGTGAACGTATGCGGGATCGACCGGCGTCTGTTTGGAGAGCCTTATGCACCAAGAATTCCGAGCCTTTGCTGGACCAACGGTCAAGCTATGCCCGACCGACCTATGACGGTCGCCATCCCTTCTCCGGTCATCCGCCGAAAAGCGAGGCTGTCCATCACGGTCCTTCTGCTGGCCGGGATCGGTGGCCTTGTCACCCTCGCGATCGCCGCCGTGCTGTTCGCCGGTCTCTATGCCGCCGGCAGCAACACAATGGGTCTCCTGCGGGACAGCGCCCGAGATTCGATGGTGGCCCTGACCGAGCTCACCACGAATCACCTGCGTCCCGCCGCCGTGAACGTCCATGCGGTAGCGGAGTTGCTGGAGACCACAGATCTCCACTTGACCGACGAGTTGATCGAGAAGTTGCGCATGACCCTGCTCAGCGCCCCGCAATTGCGGGGAATGGGCGTGTTTCTGGACAATGGCGAGGCAATCCGGCTCGGCCGGGATAGGCTGTATTTTCGCGGGACGGTCAAGGAGGCGGGATTCGACTTCGACCGGATGAAACAGGCAATGGAAATACACGCGGTCAACTGGGGTGCGCCCGTCTGGGTGATCGAACTCGAGGAGACGGTGATCTACGCACAGGCGCCGATCATCATTGACGGAGTGCCACGGGGTCTGGTGGTCACCGGCATTTCAACCCGCGAACTGTCCCGCTATTTGGATGAGCTGAGCACCTCTGTCGGCACCGCCTTCATTATGGACAGCCACAATCGCCTGATCGCGCACCCTCGGATGGTTTCCGGATTCCAGATCGAGCATCCGGAAAAAAACCTGCCCAGCGTCCAGGACGTCGATGATGAGATCCTGCAACATTGGGTCGCGGGAGAGTTCGATCCGGCAGGCATCCTGAACGGCGACGATCACGGCGTTGAGGCGCAGATCGTGCACACCGATACCGGAGATTTTGCAGTTCTGTCGCAGCCACTTCCGGGAATGTTCCCCCAGAAATGGACGCTCGGCATCGCCGTCTCCACGATCGAAGCGGACGTCTTTCTGCATCGACTGTATCGGATGGGTGTGGCCGGGGTACTGGTTCTTGTCCTCACCCTGCTCGCCCTCCTCTGGCTCGCCCGCTCCATCAGGCTGCCGGTTGCCGCCCTCGCAATCGCGTCCGAACGTATTCGGCGCCTTGATCTCGACCCGCCACCGGTGCTTCCCGCGACTCGAATCTCCGAACTGGACGATGCCTCTGGGGCCTTCGACCGGATGGTCACGGCCTTACACTCCTTCGAAAGCTACGTCCCCCGACGGTTGGTCTTTCGGATCATGCGCGACGGCAACGACGAGGGCCTCGCCGCCCGAACCCGTGAGGTGACGGTGATGTTCACCGATATTCCGGGTTTCACAACCCTTTCGGAGCAACTGAGCGCCACCGAGGTCGCAAACCTGCTGAACGACCACTTCACACTGGTCGCCGGGTGCGTGGAAGCGGAAGAAGGCACCATCGACAAGTATATCGGCGACAGTGTCATGGCCTTCTGGGGCGCACCTTCGAAACAACCGGACCATGCAGCCCGCGCGATCCGTGCCGCACTGGCGATCGCCGAGACGGTCCGGGCCGACAACGCCATCAGGCGAACCGACGGACGGCAAGAGGTGCGAATCCGCATCGGAATCCATTCAGGGCCAGCACTTGCTGGTAATATTGGCGCACCGGGCCGGATCAACTATACCCTTGTCGGCGACACGGTGAACGCGGCAAACCGCATTGAACAACTCGGAAAAGAGGTGGATGGCACCGCCGAAGTGATCGTGCTCGCAAGCGGCGACACGGTCGAGGCAGCGAACCTGGATCCAGCCACCCTGGTCCCGACCGGCTCGCACGACCTGCGCGGCAGATCGACACCGGTTACGGTGTATCGGGCGGGATAAAAACCAGGGCCGTTAAGAAGGTAAGAAAATCAGATTGGGCCTTCGATAATCACACACCCGGGAGCTCCCATGCCACCCGAACCGCCTCCCATCCGGCTGCCTCCGCCGCCAGAGCCATACCCCTTGCCATTATTGTCCAATCCAATGGCACCCGCATTCACATTGGACAACAGTCCGATCACGACACCACCCCCACCGCCGCCACCGTACGTAAAGTTGTCACTGTCTGCGATCCCTCCAGAACCGACATAGGGGCGGTAGGCAATGAACACGTCCATGTAAGTCGAGACGGCTCCAACACCTTGACCGGAGCCACCCTTCACTCCGTCTCCGTTTGAGCCATCCGCACCACCTCTGAAATTCTGGCCGGAGCCGCCGCCCCCGGAGCCTCCGTCGCCTCCGGTACCATCGTTCAAACCAGGACCGCCGCCGGCGGCCGTAACGTAAGCGCCAAAGGCGCTTCCCGCTCCGGGATTGCCATCTCCGCTTCCACCCGATGGGCCACCGGTGCCCACGGTGACCGACACCTGCTGGCCGTTGGTCAGGACCACATCGCCAAAACTGGAAAAACCCGATCCCCCCGCGCCCGATGCGCCCGATTGCCCACCACCGGATCCGCCACCTCCAACCACGAAGACCCGGTATCTCCCGTCTGCGCTGGCCGTGAATGTCCCGTTGGTCTCGAATAGCCGGAACTGCGCGGGCAAATTCCTGCTGGATTTAGACGCTGACGCCAATGGAATGAAAAACATATGAGTAACTCCCTGAGCGACTTTGGATCGTGATCAATCGGATTTACACTAGGAATAATAATATAAAACCTATCAAAAAAACATTCAATTGGTTTTTTGCTAGTTTCGATCTCAAACTTCCAATCGCCGACCCTCTTCAGAGGACCGGTAGATCGCCTCAACGATCTCCATATTCCGCAGATAGGCACGCCCCGTGTTGACCGGCTCAACGCCCGATCGCAGCGCCGAAAGTGCAGCCAAATTGGTCGCGAAAACGCAGTCGCCACCGAAGCCGCCTGGTTGGGCACCAACCTCGGGGTAGCCATAGGGGTGCCGCCGTTCGTCGCCATGATGTGGTTTCCAAAACAGCCGACCGTCGCCATCCAACCGGAGAACGCCGTTCGCGCCCTCAAGCCACATCTCGCCCATGGTCAACCGAGTGTTCTCGGCGACGTGATCATTCAGACGATTGGCGTCCAACATCCCGACGGCGGAGCTCTCAAACTCGAACATCACCAATCCGGAATCTTCGCCCGCGAGGGCTGGATTGATCCGCCGCAGACGCGCCGTCACCGCCGAGATCTCCCCCATCAGCATGCGGAACGTATCGACGAAGTGAATACCGGTCTCGTGGATCAGAAAGCGCGGCATCTGCTGGAAATACGGCTGGCGCGCCAAGCACGCCTCCGGACCCTGCCCGTCGCCGGGACGCATGCGAAAGCCGACACCGTGCAACGGCCCCAAGAGGCCGCTCTCGATGAGCCGTTTGGCTTCGAGATACCAGGGCTGAAACCTGAAGTTCTCATGGACGATCAAGGTGATCCCGGCCTGCTCGGCCCGCGCGACCAACGCCTCGGCCTCCGAAAGGGTCGGGGCAAGCGGCTTCTGACAAATCGCGTCGATACCGGTCATTGCGCAAAGGTCGATCAACCGCGCATGGGTGACAGGTGGCGTGACGATGTCGACCAGATCGGGCTTGAGCTCGGCAATCAGACTCCCGGGATCGGCAAATACCGCCGCGCCCGAGTGGCGCTCGGCGGCATCACGTGCCTTGGCCTCGTCCTGATCGCAGACACCGACGACCCGGACATTTAGGTCGGTGCCGGAACTCTCCATCCTGGCCCAGGCGTCGTGATGAAACTGGGCAAAATATCCGCACCCAATGACCGCAACCCGTGTCGGTGCGCGTTCGGCGGTTGCTTCCCCCATGTCCTTTAACCTCTGCCCTGTGACACCATGTTGTCGGACACAGGCTAGCGTCTGGGATTTTCTAGCGATAGATCGGGGACATGAGGACACCGTTTTCGGCAATCCGCGCCAGGCACATTTGCCCCACCCGTTGGCGCGGTGGCGTGATCGCGCTCCTGTGTCTGAGTCTTTGGGCGACCCTCCCGGGTGTTGCCGGAGCGCAAACCACCTCCCCAGACACGCCTGCGGCCGAGACCTCCACCCAAGCCCCGCGCCCTCCGGAAAATCCGCTCGCCGCCGGTCTACGGGAGTCAGGTTTGGTGGGCGGAATCGCCGATCCGACTGCGGCGCGGGACAAAGTGGTTTTCGACTTTCTGATCGTTGAATGGAACCGCGATCTGGACGACCTCCGTCTGGTTTTGAGCGAGAATCCCAATCTTGGCCCGGACCAGCTCGACGTGATCCGTCAGGAAGCGCTTCAGATCGAGGAACGGGCGGCAGCCCGGCGCGCCCAGATTCAACGGGATGTGGACGATGTGGACGCGTTGCTGCGGTCCGTTGCGCCGAACCCAACCCGGTCCGATATTCTCGAACCCCAGAGCCTACGTGCCCAACGCGCCCGCATAGAGGAGCGCTTGCAGGCCGCACAAGCACGGGTGCAACAGGCAGACCTCACAATCGAACGCGCCCGCCAAATCCTCCAGCGTATTGGCGACTACAAGCAAGAACGAATTCGGGAACAGCTGCTGCAGCGGTTCCCCACTCCGATCATTCCCAGCGTAGCAATCAATGCCGTGACAGATCTGGGGACCCTGGTGAGCCAATGGGTCGCCACGCCTTTCGCACTGATCAAGAACAATATGGACAGCGACCTCTGGCGGGCCTCCTGGCCAACCTTAGCAATCGCGACAGGTTTCGGACTGCTGCTGCTGCCTGCCGGTTGGTTCTGGTTGCGGAGACACATCGGACGCGGCGCACACACTGACGCGCCGAGCTTTCCGCGCAGGCTTTTAGCCGCCGTCGTCACTGTTATTTCAGTCGGGCTCCTCCCCGTGATCGCGATCGCCATTCCGGTGTTTATGATTATGGAGCGCGACCTGATCACCGGCCCCCCTGCCGACCTGCTGCTGGCCACGGCGCAGACACTCTGTCGCTTTCTGTTCGCCTTCAGCCTACTGCATGCAGCGATTGCCCCGCGTGCTCCTGTCTGGCGCCTGTCCGACATTCCCGACGATGTTGCCCCGGCGGTCTTCCGCCGGGCGGTGGCGCTCCTCGTCATCCTGCAGCTCGCGGTCTTTGTCGGCCAATCCGCGAACCTCCTGTCGGCAACCCCACCACTGCTGTCGATGTTCGTTCTGGTCGCCTCAATCCTGTTCTCAATCAATCTATTCGCACTGCTCGGCGCCCGCTGGAACATTGCCCGTCGGAAGGTCTCAGAGGCGGCGAGCACGGGGACCGCAGACACGGATGACAGCGGGCCGTCCTGGCTGGACATCGGAGTTCTGATCAGACTCATTCTTGTGGCCGCGGCAATCGCCACCCCGGTGACCGCGATCCTGGGGTACAGCCGCCTCTCGATCTTCCTCATGAGTCGTCTGCTGGATGCGGGATTGCTGATCTTCACGCTGTATCTGACCCGCATTCTGGTCCAGAGCGTTTGCGACATCGCGATCACGCAGACCAGCCGCTTCAACCGACTATTCCGGACCGGGCTGGATCTGAACGATGGAGCACTCGACCGGATCGGATTCTGGGTTCAGATCGCAAGCGATGTGCTGATTCTGCTGGTTCTGGTGCTCGGGTTGGCCCTGATCTTCGGGGTAACACCGGGGGAACTGCAGATCGCGATGCTTCGAACCCTGGAAGGGATTCAGATCGGGTCGATCAACATCGCACCCGGCGCTCTGCTCGCCGCCATCATAAGCTTCGTCATCGCGCTGGTCGTAACCCGGTTTCTCCAGCGTGGTCTGTCGCGCAGGATCTTTCCGCACACCCACATCGACACTGGCGTGCAGCATTCAGTGAACGCTGCGATCGGCTATGGCGGAGTTGCCGTCGCTTTGCTGGTGGCGGTGGCGGTGGCCGGGATCGACCTCTCGAACATCGCGCTGATCGCGGGAGCCCTCTCCGTGGGAATCGGCTTCGGATTGCAGGCGATCGTCAACAACTTCGTGTCCGGTCTGATCCTGCTGGCGGAGCGTCCGGTCAAGGTCGGCGACTGGATCCGGATCGGAGATCACGAGGGCTCGGTCAAACGGATCAACGTGCGGTCGACCGAGATTCAGACCTTCAAGCGCACGGACGTCATCATTCCGAACTCCGACCTGATCTCAAACGCGGTCGTGAACTTCACCCACAAGGATCGTCTGGGCCGGATGGAATTCCCGGTGCCGATCGGCTTCGACGCGGATCCGGACAAAGTCTCGGAGATCCTGATGAAGATCGCGCACGACCACCCGAATGTGGTCGACTGGCCGGCGCCCCACATCCTGTTCAAAGGGTTCGGATCGCACACCATGCTGATCGAACTCAGGGTGTTTCTGGGCGATATCTGGACCTACTATTTCCCGGTCATGAACGACATCAACTTCGCGATCGTCCGTGACCTTAGGGCCGCGGGGATCCCATTCCAGGCGCCCTACCAGGACATCCATATGCTGCGCGAGAACCCTCAAAACGCGAGTCTCGTGCGGGCGACGCCGGTCGACTCGTCCGGCACCCCTCTTCCAAACGGCCAGGCGGACGCGGGAGGCGAAGGCCCGGAGCGATAACTGCTTTCAGAGTGCTTCCGCCTGCTCCCGCAGCACGAATTTCTGGATCTTGCCGGTCGAAGTCTTTGGCAGATCGCAGAACACCACCGTCTTCGGCGCCTTGAACCGGGCCATGTTCTCGCGACAGAAGGCGATCACCTCCTCCGCAGTCAACTCGGCTCCCGGTTTCGGTGTGACGAAGGCGCAAGGCGTCTCCCCCCACTTCTCGTCGGTCTTGGCGACGACCGCCGCTTCCATGATCTTGGGATGGCGGTAGAGGACGTCCTCGACCTCAAGCGAGGAGATGTTCTCACCGCCCGAGATGATGATGTCTTTTGAGCGGTCCTTCATCTCGGCATAACCATCCGGGTGCAGCACGGCCAGATCTCCCGACCGGAACCATCCCTGCCCCAACGCCTCTTCGGTCGCGGCCCGGTTCTTCAGATAGCCCTTCATCACCGTGTTTCCGCGCAGCCAGAGCTCGCCGATTGTCTGGCCGTCCTTCGGCACATCCTGGAGAGTATCGGGATCGACCACCCGCATACCTTCGAGCGTCGGATACCAGACACCCTGCCGCGCCATCCGGCGGGCCTTGGCCTCCAGGTCCAGATCATCCCATTCCGGTGGCCAGGCGCAAATCGTCGAAGGTCCGTAGGTCTCGGTCAGTCCGTACAGATGGACAACCGAGAACCCCATTTGCTCCATCCCCGAGATGGTCGAGCTTTGCGGTGCCGCTCCTCCCGTCGCGATCCAGACCTGATGGGTGAACGCGGTCTTTGTCTCCTCCGGCGCGTGGATCAGCATGGTCAGCACGATCGGCGCGCCACACATATGGGTGACCTTATGGATCGCAATCAGCTTGAAAATCAGCGTCGGATCAACCTTGCGCAGACAGACATGGGTCCCGCAGACCGCCGTCACCCCCCAGGTATAGGTCCAGCCGTTGCAGTGGAACATCGGCAACGTCCAGAGATACCGGGTCTCCCGATCCAGCTGGAACGCGATCGCGTTACCCATGGCGTTCATGTAGGCGCCGCGATGATGGAACACCACGCCCTTTGGATTTCCGGTGGTGCCGCTGGTGTAGTTCAGCGCCAGGGCCTGCCATTCGTCGGCGGGCCAGGCCCAATCATAGTCCGGATCTCCGGTCGCCAGCAGATCCTCGTACTCCATCTCGCCCAGGGCCTTGCCCCCCTCGGCCAAGGCGTCGTCAATCCAGATCACCGGCGGCTTGCGCTCCGACAGGCTGACGGCCTCCTCGACCACCGGCGCCAACTCTTTATCAACCAGGACCAGCTTGCTCTCACCGTGATCCAGAATGAAGGCGATCGCCGACGCATCCAGCCGTGTGTTCAGTGCGTTCAGCACGCATCCGGCCATCGGTACGCCGTAATGCGCCTCCAGCATACCCGGCGTATTCGGCGCCATGATCGAGACCGTGTCGCCGAGCCCGAGGCCACGCGCAGCCAGAGCAGACGCGAGTTGTCGTGTCCTGCGGTACATGTCGCCGTAGGTCCTCCGAAGGTC
>CALAHL010000607.1 GCA_937891725.1 uncultured Rhodospirillaceae bacterium
CCGATCCCCGCCTCCCGCTG
The DNA here is from genome assembly GCA_937891725.1 of uncultured Rhodospirillaceae bacterium. Taxonomy (GTDB): domain Bacteria; phylum Pseudomonadota; class Alphaproteobacteria; order Thalassobaculales; family Thalassobaculaceae; genus JANSYC01. The sequence goes on from CALAHL010000607.1 coordinate 21, forward strand.
AGACCGCCACCCTCGACCCGACACTCGATCGGCATCTGATCGCTGACATCCGCGGCGCCGGCGAGAACGAGGAGGCGGCAGATCATTCTAAATAAAATCATATATATGATTGCTAAATAACATATCTGGTTCTAATATGATCGTTATGAAAAAAGTCGCATCCCTCCGGGCCGCCCGCGCGGTCAAGAAACTCGGCCAGGACATCTCGATCGCACGGCGCCGCCGAGGCTTCTCGCAACAACGCCTGGCAGACGGTGCTGGTATTGGGATAGCGACGGTGCGTCGTCTCGAGTCCGGCGACCCCGGAATCTCAATCGGCAATCTTTCAATGGTTCTGCTGACATTGGGTGAGGTCGACCGGCTCGGAGATCTTATCGATCTGGCGAGGGACGATGTCGGGCTCGCCTTGGATCTCGAGCGGCTGCCGAAGAAGGTTCGGTACAAGGCCCGCCAACGCGGTGGATCTCCCAACCAAGAGAATTTTGATGGATCCGACCTATGAGCCAGACGGTCCTTGACGTATGCGTGGGGTCCCGCAGCACACATGTCGGCACGCTCTGGTTCGAAAGTCGAGGTGGACGAGAGTATAGCCGTTTCGAATATGCTGCGTCCTGGTTAGAGCACGATGACGCCTTTGCTATCTCACCGTCTCTCGCTCTGGACGGCGGCCCATTCTTTTTCGGATCCGCGCAGGGTGTTGGATCGTCGTTGCCGCTTGCTGTATCTGACACCGCTCCGGATGCGTGGGGGCGAAACATCATCCGTCGTGATGCACGCGAGGGGCGTGAGATATCTGACCCGCTTGCCGAGATCGACTATCTGCTTGCGGTGGATGATTTCAGCCGTATAGGCGCGCTTCGCTTTCGGAAAGCTGGAGAAGACCGGTTCTTGGCGAGCGGCCCGGATGGTCAGCATGACATCCCACCGCTCCTGGAGCTAAACCAAATCGGCGCCTCCGTTTCGGCTCTTGAGAACCGGGATCCGCTGTCGGCGGCAGCACTTCGGCGGTTGCGCGAGGTCGGTAGCTCCCTCGGCGGCGCCAGGCCGAAATGCTCAGTTCTGGACCCCGATGGATCTCTTCTGATCGCCAAGTTCACTTCACGCAACGACACCGCGAATGTCGAGGCCATGGAGGTCACGACGCTGCAACTCGCTGCC
>CALAHL010000608.1 GCA_937891725.1 uncultured Rhodospirillaceae bacterium
GATATGGTTGCGTGAAATGAAGCTAAAGGTCTCCGGTGAAACCGGGGCGATTCATTCAGGCCCTTGTTTCCCTTGTCTTGATCCAAAGTCCCAACGCGAGCCGTGACGTGCTCGAAGAGTTCTTCGCCGACACGGCGCTTCCGCTGGATTTCGCGATCCGGTCGATCGTAGGGCTAGACCCTGAAGCGGTTGCGGCACGGTTCGCCGAATTCGCCCGGCGGCATCCCAGCATCACGGCGAAGCAGACGCGCTTCCTCGCGCTGCTTCAAAACCACATCGCCCGCTTCGGGTCCGTCACGCTGGATCGCCTCTATGAGCAGCCGTTCACAGTGGTCGACGCTGACGGCTTGGATGGTGTCTTCGAAAAACCGGAGGAGATCGACGATCTTCTCGACATCCTCAGCGTCTTCGCGCCGCCCATGGCAGCCAGCGCGGGCACAAAAGAATCCCCAGAAAGGACGAGGCACTAAATGATTACCGGTGATCTGAAGCGCAGAGTGGACGCCCTCTGGACCGAGTTCTGGCAGGGCGGCATCACCAATCCGTTGACCGTGATCGAGCAGATCACATTCCTCATGTTCGCGCGCCTGCTCGACATCAACGAAACGCGCGACGAGAACCGCTTGAAGCGGACGGGCAAGTCGTTTCAACGGCGGTTTTCTGATGAGGAGCAGAGCTTGCGCTGGTCGCAGTTCCGCCATCTCGGCGCCGACGCCATGCTGCCCCTGGTGCGCGACAAGGTGTTTCCGCACTTCAGAAAATCATCGACCAGCGGCACCGCCTTCGCGGAATTCATGAAGGACGCGCAGCTCATGATCCAGAAGCCGAGCCTTCTGGTGAAGGCCGTGAATATGATCGACCAGCTGCCGTTGACCGAAGGCGACGCGAAGGGCGACCTTTACGAGTACCTGCTCAGCAAGCTGACCACGGCCGGCATCAACGGTCAGTTCCGCACGCCGCGCCACATCATTCGGCTGATGGTCGATATGCTTGAACCCAAGCCCACCGACGTGATTGGCGATCCGTCCTGCGGCACCGGCGGCTTCCTTGTCCAGACCATGCAGTATCTGCTGGAAACCTACACCTCGCCTGAAGGAGTGCTGGAAGAGACTGATCACGAGACGGGCAAGACGGAAAAGACCTTCACCGGCGACCTGTTGGAAACGCATCGCGACCATATCCGCAGTGGCATGTTCCACGGCTTCGACTTTGACGCCACGATGCTGCGCATCGCCGCCATGAACCTGATGCTGCACGGTGTCGATGACCCCGACATCCACTACCAGGACACCCTAAGCGCCGGCTTTACCGACAAGTTCCCGAAAGCCGCGGCCGAAGGCTTCAACATTGTCCTGGCGAACCCGCCCTTCAAGGGGCAGCTTGATTTTGAGGATGTCCATGCATCGCTGCTGCGGCAGGTTAAGACGAAGAAGACGGAGCTGCTCTTCCTCGTTCTGATCCTGCGCATGCTAAAGAATGGCGGCCGGTCGGCGACCATCGTGCCGGATGGTGTACTGTTCGGCTCTTCGACGGCCCACGTTGCGCTGCGCAAGTTGCTCTTGGATCACAACCAGTTGGAGGCGGTTATCTCGCTGCCCTCGGGCGTGTTCAAACCCTATGCCGGGGTCAGTACGGGCATTCTGGTGTTCACCAAGGGTGGGCGGACGGATGACGTGTTTTTCTATGATGTCGAGGCCGATGGCTTCTCACTTGATGACAAGCGTGACCCCATCGAGGCCAACGACCTGCCGGGATGTCTGGCGGCATGGCGGAATAAGGATGCGGGCCGCGATACTGACCGGACGCAGAAAGCCTTCTTCGTGTCGGCTCAGGAGATCAGGGATTCGAATTATGACCTGTCGCTGGGCCGCTACCAGAAACGGGTGCATGCTGTGCAGTCCTATGACAAGCCGATGGTCATTCTTGGCCGTATGAAGACGCTGAACGACGATATCGGGAAAGACCTGGCAGAACTTGAGGACCTGTTGGGATGAACTGGCCAACTGTTAAGCTCAAAGATGAAGCCCGTCTCATTACCAAAGGAACGACCCCGACCACGTTGGGTCTAAAGTTCTTGAAAGAGGGGATTCCCTTCTTGCGGGCTCAGAACTTGGTAGACGGATCGGTGTCTGTCGCCGCCGATCCCATCTTTATCTCGCCGGAAACGCATGATGCATTGCGGCGGTCAAAGATACAGCCATCGGATGTGCTGATTTCGATTGCCGGGACCATTGGACGAGCCGCAATCGTTCCGAACGATGCGGTCGAGATGAACTGCAATCAAGCCGTTGCGATAGTGCGACCATCTGATCGTATTGATCGGCGGTTCTTTCTGCATTGGTTATCAGGCTCTGACGCACTGGCACAGGTAACTCAAAGCACTGTCACCGGGGTCATCTCGAACCTAAGCCTCCGACAGATTGGCAATCTGGAAGTTCCTCTACCATCGCTTACCGAACAACGACGGATCGCGGCGATACTGGATAAGGCCGATGCCATCCGCCGCAAACGCGAAGAGGCTATCACCCTGGCGGATGATTTCCTCCGGTCGGTGTTTCTGGAGATGTTCGGGGAGCCGAACACCAACCGGATGGGCCTGAGAAAGGTCCTCCTGGGAGACATCATAAAGGTGTCCAGCGGAAACGGTTTGGTCGGAAAAGACATGGCCGCTGACGGTGTCTATCCAGTCTACGGCGGGAATGGGGTCAACGGGTATCACTCGGAATACATGTTTGAGGAGCCGCAGATCGTCATTGGCCGGGTCGGTGCCTACTGCGGAGCGGTTCACGTGTCAGCCCCGAAATCGTGGGTGACGGATAACGCGCTATATATCAGGACCTACAAGCAACCGATCAACAAGACTTACCTTGAATGGGCGTTGCGGTTTGCGAATCTCAACCAGTATGCTGGTCGTGCTGCCCAGCCACTCATTTCGGGCGGGCGAATATACGAGGTTGAGATTTTGGTTCCTGAAGATGCGGATCAAGTGTCGTTTCATCGGATCGTTCAGAAGCATTCGATCCTGGTGTCAAAACTGAAGATTGACGCAGTTAACTCGGGTGACCTCTTCTCGGCCCTCTCCCAGCATGCCTTTGCCGGTGACCTGTAGGAACATGGCATGAGCACCCAGACCATTCCTGACGGCCAGACCCTCGGCAATGCCACATCATTGGCCAGCATGCACTGCCTGACGCTTCCCGGCCCGATGCTGCAACGTGGGTTCTGGCTCTATGTCTGGCGGGTCCAGACCCCCAAGGGGGAGCGGCTCTATGTTGGCCGCACTGAATCGCCCCGGTTTCACCGGAGACCTTTAGCTTCATTTCACGCAACCATAT
>CALAHL010000609.1 GCA_937891725.1 uncultured Rhodospirillaceae bacterium
GTCCGACCACCAAAGGGGGCCTGAAAAGTGACCTGTTCTTGCGGGTGTCCAGCTGAGATAGAGGACCCGATTGCTGGCGAAATCCGGATCCACCACGACGTCCAGCAAACCACCCTGACCCGATGCCCATACGCTTGGAACTCCAGGCACTTCCGACACCTTCTGCGCCGCGAAGTCCACATGCAGGAGCCTCCCGCGTCGCTCGGTCACCAATACCTGGGGGACATTAGGGACGAAGGCGACACTCCACGGATGATCCAGATCAGAAATCATGACCTTGCTTTCAACCGTGCAATTTGCGGCCTGAAAGGTCTCGGCAGAGGCGGGAGATAGGGCAGTCAAGGCAGCGGCCAAACTCGCGGCAACCGCGGAAAGACATACGCGCATCGGAAGCTCCGTACTGGTGGTCTTATAGGAGATGTAGCGATGATTTCGCCGAAGTGAACCGTCGTTCGCGTCACCATGGACATTGACGAGAGCCCGGCTGCTCTGCCAAACGAGCGGACCAAGCTGAAAACCTGTGACTTCAAGGATACGTCCGCTGAGCCAGCTCGCCACATCTCCCGAGATACTGATCTGCGAGCCGTGGGAGGATTACGCGCTGTTGGACAGCGGTGAAGGGCGGAAGCTGGAACGGTTCGGGCGTGTCGTCCTGGACCGGCCCGATGGTCAGGCGCTGTGGACACCCACTCTGCCCAAAGCCGACTGGCAGCGTGCGGACGCGCATTTCCTGGCCGGACGCGAGGAAGAAGGCAAAGGGCGTTGGGACATGCCGGGCAAACCGCCACCGCCCTGGCCTGTCCGTTATCGTCAGGCGCAGGTCGAGGCCGAGTTGACCGGATTCCGACATCTGGGGATTTTCCCCGAACACCGGGTGCACTGGGACTGGACAGCCGAGCGGATAACCTCCGACTCCTTCGAACTGCTCAATCTGTTCGGCTATACCGGGGTCGCCAGCCTGATCGGAGCCGCGGCCGGCGCTCGGGTGACCCATGTGGATGCGTCGAAGAAGGCGATCAGCTGGGCGCGTGCCAACCAGGATGCGTCCAATCTGTCCGACAAACCGATCCGCTGGATCTGCGAGGATGCGGCTAAATTCGTGGCCCGCGAGGTCCGGCGCGGCAATCGCTATGACGGCATCGTGTTGGATCCTCCGAAATACGGTCGGGGTCCGAAGAACGAGATTTGGCGGCTGGACGAACAATTGCCACAACTTCTCGCCGACTGTGCCGCGCTGCTGGACCGAAACTCAGCCTTTCTGGTGCTGACCGCCTATGCGACCCACCTTTCGGCGGTCTCCATCGCGCAGCTGTCGGAGGCGGCCCTTTCGGGTTTGGGTGGGCGGATCGGGTTTGGAGAAATGACGATCCGCGAAGCTGCGAGCGGCAAGTTGCTGCCGACCTCTCTGTTCGTGCGCTGGGACGGGCGAGGCTGAGATGGCAATCGATTTCGAGATCACCAGCGCCGCCAACCCCGAGATCAAATCGATCCGCGCGCTGAACACCAAGAAGGGTCGGACCGAGCAGGGCGCCTTCCTGTCGGAAGGATTGCGCCATGTGATCGAGGCGGCGCGTGTCGGGTGGGTCATTCGGCGGCTGGTTATCTCCAAGGCCGCACGGCAAGGCCCGCTGCTTGAGGAAGCCCGGCGCGCCTGTGTCGAGAGCGGCGGACGGGTGCTGGTGGTGCCACCGGCCTTGATGGAACGGATCGCCAAGCGGGACAACGCGCAATCCGTGATCGCGGTGATAGAGCAACGGCGCCGTGCCTTGGACGATATTCCGGGTGACGGCGCGGAGGTCTATCTGGTGCTGGAAGAGGCTCGCGACCCGGGCAATCTGGGGTCGATCCTGCGGACCGCCGACGCGTTCGGGATCTCCGGGGTGGTGCTGGTCGGGGCGTGCTGCGATCCCTTCTCGGTCGAGGCGGTGCGGGCCTCCATGGGGTCGGTCGTGAACGTCCCACTGACGGAAATAGACCGGGATGGATTCCTCGCATGGCACGCAGGGTGGCGTGGAGCGACGGTGGGCACTCACCTCAAGGGCACGGCCCTGCCTGGTTTGCGCGATCTGAAAGGCGGGGTGCTGATCCTGATGGGGAATGAGCAGGCCGGTCTGAGTGCGCCGCTCTCCGATATCTGCGAGACGCTGGTCCGAATTCCGATGCGCGCCGGATCGGATTCTTTGAATCTCGCGGCGGCCACGGCGATCATGGCGTATGAGGCAACAGCCGCCGGTTTCGCTGAACCTCAGTGACTGTTCCACTTTGCGGCGCCGACACTTCGTCGACGATCTAAGCTTTTGTTAACCATTACGTGAAACGGTTATGCTCGTACGATCTCGAAATGATGGCAGGCAGGATGCGGCAGCGGGTCGAACGGGAGGAGATTTTGGAGAGAAGCCTCCGCGTTTTCGAAATGGCGGAGCGATATGCCTCGGGCGATCTGTGTCCAGATGATTGGGCACCGCTGTGTGAAACCCTTCGATCGTTGCCGGGTGTTGTAGACGTCAGTGTCAGCCAGTCGGAACCGGTTGCAGAGCAAGGTCTGGTGGTCCTGCCGTTGGTCTCATCGGGTGGCGCCTCGCTGCATGTCGGGCTTTGGATTTCCGATCGGGCGGCCTTCAAGCCATGCCATCGGGCGGTGGAGCTGTCGCTTAGAACCATATCGCGGGCCGTCATTGGAACCGGAACGCGCTCGATAGAGGCGCTTCCGAACGACGATACCTTGCTGTCGGTGATCGGCCGCTGGTCGATGGTCGCGGTCCTGATCATGGACGCGGAGTTCAATATACTTTGGTTGAACGACGGATTCACCGAGATGCTGGGCTAGGAATTGGATGAGATTCGGGGACGCAAACCCGCCAGTTTTCTTCACGGTCAAGAACTCCTCTCGCAGGTAATGGTCGCCCTGGAGCGGGATGGGCGCTTTCGCGGTGAGGTGCGGACCCGAACCAAATCCGGCACCGATCTCTTGTTTGATCTCGACCTCTACCCGCATTTCGACTCCAGCGGCACTCTGGCCGGATATGTCGCGATGCGGATCGATCTGACCGAGCGGATGCGGATTCTTCAGGAGGTCGCCGATAGTGAAACACGGTTCCGGGATCTCGTAGATATTTCAGTCGACTGGTATTGGGAGACCGATGCCGAGGGCCGGTACACCACCATGCAGGGCGATTGGCCGAAGCGCGGTTTTGAGGAGCTTCTGGGACGTTCGCGGCTGGAGGTCTGGAGCGAGACAACGGATCCCGACCTTTTGGAATTGCATCGGAAGGATATCGAGCAGCGGAAGCCGTTCAAAGATTTTAGATTCCCTGTCTGGGCAGGCAAAAATAAA
>CALAHL010000610.1 GCA_937891725.1 uncultured Rhodospirillaceae bacterium
CATCAACCTGCGGTAGGGCTTTTCCCTTTCACACCGCGGACCGACACGCCACCGCCGGAATTTGGTACCAGAGTCTTTATTTCTCCCCCCGGAACAACCTGATCCGCCAACTCCTGAAGGGCCGCATCGCTGCCGCCATAAGGTGCCACCAGATCAATCAACCAGGGAATGTTACCGGACCGCCAGTCACTCGGCTTCAGTTTGATTTGGCCCTGGCTCAGACGCTGATCGACCTCCGCCGAGACCATCGCCCAGGAGGCGTATGCGACCGGCAGGGTGCCACGCTCGGTCTTCCGGCGCCAGACCCGGACCTGACGACCAATCAAAGCCGGCAGCACCAGCCACTCGAGATCCGACAGGAAAACGTGCTTGTGCGAGGGCGACTGCCCCAACAGGCTGACGATCTGACCCAGGATTCGCGACATGTCGTCGGCGACTTGCTGAGGCTCCGCATCCGCTGTCATTGGCTGCGCCGGTGCCGCTTGCGATTGAGGCGCCGCTTTCGATTGGCCGGCCTGCGGTTGCGCGGCCTTGGCAGCCGGCTTCTTCGGCTTCGGCTTGACCGGCTCGGTCGCCGATCCATCCGTACCGAAGGTCAAATCATCGGACATCGCGCATTCCCCCAAAGCTCGTCTCGTATCGAGATCACTAAAATACCCGATATCTCTCGAAGCTCAACCGTCCCTGGGACAGGGCAGCGACATCTCCGATCGTCTCAGACACCTAATGCGCGAACACGACCGGCATCGTGGCATCGGAGATGATGTCGCTGGTCGCACCGCCGAAGATCATCTGGCGCAACCGACTTTGGGTATAGGCGCCCTTCAACAGAAGATCGACGCCAAGCGCCTCCGCCTTGTCGAGGATATCGGCCCCAGGGCCGCGCATCGACCGCTCCGCCATCGCCAGTTCGACAGCGACGCCATGGACTTTGAGATACTCCACCAGCGCCGAGCCATCGGGGCCGGGTACCGCCCAACCGTCGATTGCGATCACCTTCACCGATTTGGCCGCTTTCAGGGCCGGCATCGCCTGGCCGACCAGACGCGCGGTCTCTGTGCTATGATTCCACGCGATCGCCACGGTCTCGCCGCACGGCCGGGTCCAGCCTGGGGGGGTCAGCATCACAGCCCGCCCACCCTCGAACAGAGCGGTCTCGAACACGGCACGCCAGTCGGTGTCGTCGTTCTTGCCGACGATGGTGACGTCGTAAAGGCGCGCGGCCTCACCGACCCCGAATCGGGCGCGCATCGGCTCTTCGATCAGCGTCACCCGCGCCGCGAGTTCGCCGATCCCGGACACCCGCTTCCGCATGGCATCCAAGGCCTCATCCGCTTCCCGTGCGAGATCGGGGCCTTTGTCGTTGTAGTCGATGATTCCGACGCCCATCGGGTCGACCAGCGGACTTTCCACCGGTCTGGGATAGAACATCGCGACCACCTTGCCATCATGAAGCTCCGCCACATGTGCCGCGACCTCCACCGGGGCGCGGTCGATTCCATCGCGGCCGAACGGCAGGAAGATATGCTTCATGATGTGGTCTCCTTTTCTCAACGATGTCCTCAGGGACATGATCGATGGCTCATGGTATCGAAATCTCCGCAGGGTGCAGTATCCTTCGATATCCAATCCTAGCATACACCTCACCTCATAGCCCCGAGGCTTGCAATGGCCGATCTGCTCATTCGCAACGGATATTTGGTCACGATGGACCCGAAACGTCGTCTGATCGAGGATGGTGCCGTCGCGATTTCCGGCGATCGGATCGTGGCGGTGGGCGCAAGCGAGACGCTCTCGGCCGCCTACCCGGCACACCGGGTGATCGACGCGTCCCGCAAAGCGATCCTGCCGGGATTGGTGGACGTGCACGCCCACGCCGGCCACGGATTGATCAAGACCTTGGGGCTGGCGACCGATACCGGATGGGAAGACACCTGCCACACCGCCTACACCACGGCGTCGGATCCGGAGTTTTGGGCGGTTGAAGCCTCGCTTTCGGCCCTGGAGCGCCTGCGCGGCGGAACCACCACGGGGGTCTCGTATCTGGGCGGCGGCGACGATGTCATGCGGACCGACGATCCGATCTACGCCGACGCCCATTGCCGCGCGATCGAGGCCATCGGGACCAGCTCGGTTGTGGCGGTCGGGATCAATCGACCGCCCTTTCCGATCACCTACCGCGATCTGCGGACCGGCATCGAGCATCCGATCACTTTCGAGCACCAGTTGGACGTGTGCGAGCAGGTGGCGGAAGCCTGGCACCAAGCGGCCGGCGGCCGGGTTCGGATCGCCGTCAGCTTTCCGGTGCATCATCGCGGCTCCGCGCAGGACCGGCCTGAGATCTACCGCAAAATCGCCGATCAGGCCGCCGCCACCCGGGATCTGACCCGGCGAAAGGGTTTGATCTTCACCCAGGACGGCCACCGGGACGGCAGCATCCGGATCGCCCATGAGGAGTTTAACCTGTTGGGACCGGATGCTCTGATGTCCCATACGGTCGATATCGACGCCGAGGAGATCCGCCTGATCGCCGAGACCGGCACCCGGGTCGCGCACAATCCTTCCGCTAACCGCTCGGTCACCGGCCGCTGCCCGGTGCCGGAACTGATCGAGGCCGGGGCCGTGGTCGGGCTTGGCTCGGACGGGACCGCACCGGACCGGAGCGCCGACATGTTCCGGCACATGTTCCAGTGCATGCACTACCATCGCCGGCATTTCCGGAACGCAAGCGTGCTGCCGCCGGGCAAAATGCTGGAAATGGTCACGATCGACGGGGCCAAGGCACTGGGATTGGAGCAGGAGATCGGCTCGCTCGAAATCGGCAAGCGGGCGGATGTGATTCTGGTCGATCTGTTCAAGCCGCATATGGTGCCAGCCAACATGCCGCTCTACCGGTTGACGAATTTCGCCGTCGGCTCGGATGTGGACACCACGATCGTGGCGGGTGAGGTACTGATGGAGGGTCGGAGGTTGGCCGGTCACATCGACGAACCGAAAATTCTCGAGGACGCGGAACGGCAGGCGGCCCTGCTTCTGGAGCGGGCCGGCCTCCAAGCCATGACGGCCCTTCCGGAGCGGTTCTGGGGTGTGGCTTTCGGCTGAAACCACCGGCTGAATCGTTGACTTGCTCAGGCCTCCTGGCGGCTCTATATGGAAGGTGGGATTTGACGGCGCATTTCCGCGCTGGATGCTCATCGGGATCTGCTGCGCGATGTTTGGGCTTTCCAAGAAATCCGGCGATAAAAAAGGCGCGGATCAGGACGCGGCGGGCCTGACATACGGCAGCGTGACTTTCGGCGAGGATGTGATCGCAACGAAGGAACTGCAGATGAAGGGGATCTGCATTCCCAATCCCGGTGAAGGCAACATCATCACCGGGCAGCGGTTCCGCTGTCTGCTGACCCTCGGGGAGGGCAAATCGGCCCCGTCCTTCATGGTCACCTGCCATGCGGTCAAGGCATCCGAGGACGAGGTCATCGGCAAGTTCGAGGACCTGGACGACGACAAGAAACGGCTGATCGCCGTCCATCTGCGCAAGCTGCGCACCGCCGGCGCCATCAGGTAGGCAATCCCGGACGCCGACATGAGCAAAGATCGCGGCCCCCATATTTCCGAAGCGGAGGTTCCCAAGATGGTGGAGGCGATCGCGCTCACGGACGGTGACAGCCGCCGCGATATCATGACCCGTCTCGCCTGGCGGCCGGCTTGGGCGATCCGGAGCCGCCGCGGCGCCATCGCCACCCTGATCGGGATGTTCGGGCGACCCGACCGGCCATAGGCTCATCCTCGAGGCGATCCTTTCCCATTCCCGCCCTTGCCCCGTCTCGCGCCGTGCCTATACTCCGCCGCCAATCCGATCAGGGCTGTGGAGAGAGATAATGTCCGCCGAGAAGCTGAAAGACGTGAAGAAAGTCGTGCTCGCCTATTCCGGTGGGCTCGACACCTCGATCATTCTGCGCTGGCTGCAGGACACCTACGGGTGCGAGGTCGTGACCTTCACCGCCGATCTGGGCCAGGGCGAGGATATCGAGCCGGCTCGGGAGAAGGCCAAGCTGATGGGCATCAAGGAGATCTATATCGAGGATCTCCGAGAGGAATTTGTGCGCGATTTCGTCTATCCGATGTTCCGTGCCAACACGCTGTACGAAGGCACCTACCTGCTCGGCACCTCGATCGCCCGGCCGCTGATCTCCAAGCGCCAGATCGAGATCGCCAACGAGACCGGCGCCGACGCCGTGTCCCATGGCGCCACCGGCAAGGGCAACGACCAGGTCCGGTTCGAACTGAGCTATTACGCGCTCAAGCCCGATATCAAGATCATCGCTCCCTGGCGCGAATGGGACCTGACCTCCCGGACGGCCTTGTTGGAATACGCGGAAGCCCGGCAGATTCCGATCTCGAAAGACAAGCGCGGCGAAGCGCCGTTCTCGGTCGACGCCAACCTGCTGCACGCCTCCTCTGAAGGTAAGGTGCTGGAGGATCCCTGGGTCGAGGGCGCGGATTACATCTGGGGGCGGACCTTGTCCCCCGAGGACGCGCCGGACAAGCCGACCTATGTTGAGATCGGGTTCGAAAAAGGTGACGCGGTGTCGATCGACGGCGAGGCACTCAGCCCGGCGACCCTGCTCACCAAGCTGAACCAGCTCGGCCACGACAATGGCATCGGCCGGTTGGATCTGGTCGAGAACCGGTTCGTCGGCATGAAGAACCGGGGCCTCTACGAGACCCCGGGCGGCACCATCCTGCACGTCGCCCACCGGGCGGTGGAGAGCGTCACGCTGGACCGTGAGATGGGGCACTTCAAAGACGAGCTGATGCCGCGCTACGCCAAGATGATCTACAACGGCTTCTGGTTCTCGCCGGAACGTCAGATGATCCAGGCGGCGATCGATTACAGCCAGCAGGATGTGACCGGCGTGGTCCGCCTCAAGCTCTACAAGGGCAATACCACCGTGGTCGGCCGCAAGGCGGAAAAGAGCCTGTATTCCGCCGATTGGGTGACCTTTGAGGAGAGTGCGGTCGCCGATTACGACCACGCGGACGCGGCCGGCTTCATCAAGCTGAACGCCCTGCGCCTGCGCCTGAAGAAGATCTTCCAGGGCTAGGACGGTGGTTGCGAGGGTGGCATTGGTCACTGCGGGTGCGCAGGGCATCGGCCGGGCAATCTCGACAGCTCTGGTCCGCGACGGCTGGACCGTCGCGGCGCTCGACGTGGATGCCGAGGCGCTCGAGGATCTGGCGGCAGACCTGGGCCGGGGCCTGCTGGCGCTCGAGGGCGATGCCGGCGCCGAAGAGGTCATCGCCGGCTGCATCGCCCATGTGGTCGAGCAGTTCGGCCGACTGGACGCGATCGTCAACAATGCCGGCATCACCGCCAATGGCCCGATCGAAGAGCTCGATCTCGACGCGGTCCGCCGGGTGCTGGACATCAATCTGCTGAGTATCCTGGCGGGTGCCAAACACGGTACCTCGCACCTCCGGGCGAGCGGTCACGGCGCGATCGTCAACATCGCCTCGACCCGCGCGCTGATGAGCGAGCCCGACACCGAGGCCTACAGCGTCTCCAAAGGCGGGGTGCTGGCAGCCACCCATGCGTTGGCAGCCTCTCTCGGCACCCGTGACGACCATCCCGACCGCCCGCCGATCCGCGTCAACTGCATCTCCCCCGGCTGGATCGAGACCGCCACCCACCGGAAACCGTCCGCCCGCCAAGCCGTCGACCATACCGAGGCCGACAGACGCCAGCACCCGGTAGGCCGCGTCGGCACGCCGGAAGACATCGCATCCGCCGTGCTCTACCTGCTGAGCGAAGGGGCCGGCT
>CALAHL010000611.1 GCA_937891725.1 uncultured Rhodospirillaceae bacterium
GACCGATCATCACCCTGGTGCTGGGGGCGACACTCCTGGCGCTCTGTCTGTGGCGACGGGATCTGGAACCGGTGCGCCGCCTGAAGCCGCAGTGGGGGCTTCCAGTGACCTTGCTGGTGATCGCCCCCTGGCTGATCGGGATCTCGATGAAGGTCGGCGACGCGTTCCTCAAGGAATCCGTCGGCCACGCGCTCCTTGGCAAGGTGGCCCGCGGGGACGACGCCCACGGGGCGCCGCCGGGCTATCACACGCTGGTGTTTTTCATCGGGTTCTGGCCGGGTGCGATCCTGGCAGCCATGGCGGTGGCGCAGGGCTGGAGCAAGCGGGCGGAGCCGGCGATCCGATTCCTGATCTGCTGGATCCTGCCGACCCTGATCGTGTTCGAGCTGGTGGCGACCAAGCTGCCGCACTACACCCTACCGGTCTATCCGGCGGTGGCGATCCTGGCCGCGCTGGCGGTGACGCGGGGCGTGGATTTTGTGGCGGAGGGCCGGTGGCGGATCGCACATCGGGTGGTCGCCGGACTCTTTCTGGTGATCACGGCCCTGCTGGCAATGGTCCCTCTGGGGGCAACTCTGCATCTGCAGGGGGTAGTCAGTTTCTCTGGAACACTGGCGCTGGTCTTCGGCGCGCTGACGTTCTGGGCGGGAATGCGGTTTCTGAAGACCTTGGAGCCGTCTCGTCTGCTGACCGTCCTGGCGATGGCCATGCCGTTCTATTTCACAACCTTCCACCTGGCAGCCCCGCAGCTCGACAGTCTGTGGATCACCCGCGACCTGAAGGCGGCGGTGGCCCGGTACGCGTCCTGCGAGAACCCGGTGGTGGCGCTGGCCGGGTTTGCCGAGCCGTCGTCGGTCTTCATGCTTGGCACCCACACCCGGCTGGGTGAGGCGGTCGGGGCCGCCGCGGCGCTGCGGGACGAGCCCTGTGCGGTTGCGGTCGTGGATCGGCGGGAGATGGAGGCCTTCACCGAGGCGCTGGATGGCCTTCCGGTCACGCGCCATAGCACCATTGAAGGCCTGAACTACTCCAAGGGTCGGGAGCAGGCGCTGACCCTGTTCACGCGCACGCCGTGATCCGCTACCACATCCGCTCCTTGGCATATTCGGGGTAGCCGGAGTCATAGGCCGCTGCATCGAAGCCTGCGCTCATTTCCTTGATGAACTGTCCGGCGGTGGGAACCCGAACGTCTTGCGAGTCCGCAGCCCAAAGCTTGGATCGCATGATGGCTTTGGCGCACTGGAAATACAGCTCGTCGACCGTGGTCACAATCACCGTCTTCGGTCGTTTTCCCTCCTTCTCGAAGGTCACCGTCAGGGCCGGGTCCGCTGTGAGAACCGCGTTGCCGTTCACCCGAACCACATTCGTGCAGCCGGGTATCATGAACATCAGGCTGACCCGCGGATCCCGAACGATGTTCCGCAGCGAGTCGAGCCGGTTGTTGCCGCGCCAATCGGCCAGGTGAAGCGTTTTTGCGTCGGCGATCCGGACCACCGGCCCGTCATCGCCGCGAGGGCTCGCATCTGTGCCTTCCGGGCCGACGGTCGAGAGGATTGTGAATCGCGAGGCCTCAATCCACTCCCGATATAGCGGGGTGATGTGAGTGGCGACCTTGGTCAGAGCGGCGGGAACTGCCGCGTCGTACAACGCCTCAAGCGCTTCGATGCTGTCGATCGTGTCCATAGGGCAGCCCCGCGCAGTGGTCTCTTGCTACCGGATCGCTTTAGCACGGACCGCCCACCGGCGTAATCCGCACCAGTTGCCCTTTCGTCGCGTCCGACAGCAGCCAGATTCCGCCGTCCGGGCCGATCCGGACGTCCCGAATGCGCCCGAACGCGTCCTTGAACATGCGCTGCTCGCCAGTGATGGTGTTGCCGTCCACATCAAGCTTTGACAGCAGCTGAAACTTCAGCGCTCCGACAAGAATGTCGCCTTCCCAGGACGGAAACAGTGGGCCGGTGACGAATGCCATGCCGGACGGTGCGATTGACGGATCCCAATACCAGACCGGCTGCTCCATGCCGGAGGCGGCGCTGCCTTCGCCGATCGGCGCACCGGAATAGTGAGTGCCGTAGGAGATGACCGGCCAGCCGTAGTTCTTGCCGGCGCGGGGAATGTTGATCTCGTCTCCGCCCCGCGCACCATGCGCGACCGTCCAAAGTTCACCCGTTCTGGGATTGATCGCCGCGCCCTGTGGATTGCGATGGCCGATCGACCAGATTTCGTCGAGACCGTCTCGGCCAATGAAGGGATTGTCGGCGGGAACCACCCCATCGCGGTTGATGCGGATGACAGAGCCCGCATGGTCGAATCGGTCCTGAGCGCGGTCCCGTTCTCCCCGATCGCCGATTGTGACGTACAGGGTGTTGTTGGGCCCGAAAGCCAGGCGGGAGCCGAAATGCCGGCTGCTGGAGGTGGGGTTCGTCATCCGGAAGATCACTTCGAAGCCAGCGAGAACCGGGGTGCCGTTTTCGATTTCAA
Organism: uncultured Rhodospirillaceae bacterium; assembly: GCA_937891725.1. Lineage (GTDB taxonomy): Bacteria > Pseudomonadota > Alphaproteobacteria > Thalassobaculales > Thalassobaculaceae > JANSYC01. The sequence continues at coordinate 2,482 of CALAHL010000611.1, forward strand.
GCCGACCGCGACCGACGGCGGTGCCAGCACCTTCCGGCCGAGGCTCCGAATAGCTGGACGCCCGCAAAAACCTACCACTTTGGGCCTTGATGTGATTCGCTTCCAT
>CALAHL010000612.1 GCA_937891725.1 uncultured Rhodospirillaceae bacterium
GGCAGCGAGTTGCAGCGTCGTGACCTCCATGGCCTCGACATTCGCGGTGTCGTTGTAAGCGTCTCGATTCGAGACTGTTACAACGGAGTGGCGCGGTACTGGCTTGGTGCTGGTCCCAGTTTGGGCTCCGCCATATCTTCGTTAGCTAGATGTGAGAACGTCGCCATGTTTATTATCTGGGATTACGCGGCCTCGGCTGCGGCTTGCCATTTGGGCAGATGCGGGTATCGCTTATGAAGCAACACCAGCTCTTGATGCGGAACACGACCCTCCAAATTGACTTAATGTTGATGACGTGTGAGGAGTTGGAGCGTACGCTTCAGGCGCACTCAGAGTGGAACCATGACCAATGCCCTGAACCGTGAGGCCAACAAGCTTTCAGTTGTTATTCCCACCTTCAATGCCGCAGATGAGCTTCGACTCACGCTCCAGGCTCTCGTTTCAGGAAGAGATGCCGCAGCAATTGCTGAGATTGTCGTGGTCGACGGAGGGTCCTCCGACGACAGTTTTGCTGTTGCACGGGACTTTGGCGCACATCCCATCGAAAGCGAGCGGGGGCGGGGCTCGCAACTTCGGGCTGGTGCATCGGCCACTAACTCTCCCTGGCTTTTCTTCCTGCACGCCGATACGCGCCCAGATCCTGGTTGGTTGGATACGGTGTCGCAGATTATCTCCAACCCGTCGCGCGACTTCGCGGCGGTCTTCAAGCTGCGCTTCGACGATACTGCGAAGGCGGCTCGGGTAATGGAGGATGGAGTTGCATGGCGGACACGGGTGCTGGGGTTGCCGTACGGTGACCAGGGACTGCTGATTTCGCGCCGTTTTTACGACGCGCTCGGCGGATATCGCGACCTGCCGCTGATGGAGGATGTCGATCTGATGCGCCGGATTGGTCGCCATCGAATCGTCCTGCTCGACCATCGCGTGACGACAAGTGCTGACCGGTATCGTCGCGATGGGTACGGGCCTCGCATCGCACGCAATCTGTCTATCTTGACGCTCTATCTGCTTGGCGTGCCACCGGCACGCCTTGTGCGGCTCTACGGTTGACGACCGAGGCGATCACGATAGCGCCGGTAACTTTCTACATCGTCAACGTCCTCAAGTCGGATATCGAGTTGTTCGACGGTACGGCCACGCGCATTGGCGAGCGTATCGGCCAGAGCAAACGGGCTTGACCACCGCACATCGGCGAAAAGGTCGAGCGGCGGCGGGACAGAAGCGCCGACGAGCCAGTAGCCGCCATCGACTGCAGGACCGAAAACGAGATCGTTATGCGCGAGCGCAAGGAAAGCCTGTGTGACATGGCCGGAGGTAATATCTGGGATGTCGCTGCCGACAATGACGACGGGCCACCCACGCCTTGCTGTGGAAAGCGCCTTGTGCATCCGAGCGCCAAGATCGCCGTCACCCTGCGGTATCCGTGGCGCCGCACACCGCCAGGCATGATCAGATAGCGCGGATTCGTCGGGCGTCACCGCAAGCACCGTCCGCCAAGCGGGCGCATTGGTGAGTACGTCGGTCACATGCGCGAGGAGTTCCAGATAAATGGCGCATGCTGCCCCGTCGCCGACAGATCGGGCCAGCCGGGTTTTGACCCGGCCTGGGACAGGCGCTTTCGCGAAGATGTAGAGCGTCTGTTCCACCATGGGGCCCTTCTCTGAATGGTTGTTTCAGCCGTAACCGGAATGTGATCTTACTGCGCGAGTATCGCCTGTCCGGGTATCGCCGTATCGGCTATCGTTTTTGGAAATTAAAGCAATTCTCGAAGGCTCGTGCATGGAAAGCATCTATTACGTCTTGTGTTGGGCATGCCATCGCAAGTGCGAACATTGTTACGAGCCCCGTTTCAAACCTTATGTGCGCGGCGCCCTGCGCGGGGTCGTCGATGAGGCTAGGGCCGCCTTTCCCAAGGTTATCTCGAACCTGCCCGACAAGCTTCGTTACCTGGACCTGAGCGCGCCGTCCAAGACTACGCCCAGAGGCTATGTCGCACGTCCGGGGCGGATCATACTCGCCGGCGGTGAGGTGCTGGTGGACCCGGTGCGCGAAGCGGTGCTCTATCCCCCGCTGGAAGCGATACGCGACAAATATGCAGGGCAGGGCTTGCGTGTGATCGTGCAGACCACGGGCGATCTAGTGACACCGCAGATTGTCGAGGACCTGCTAGATCGAGATGTCTGGATGATCTCCTGCGCGGGGATGGACGACTTCCATGTGGGTATGGAAGGAGAGAAGAGGGCGCCGTTGCAGGTCCGTCTGCGCGCCATGTTCGAGGCGGCTGGGATGCGCGACAGCACGCTCGGCGTGACGGTGCGCGACTGGCCCGACAAGCCCAACGACACGCCGGTCTACTCCTTCTTCGGCGCGACTGAGGACGCTTGGATTGGCAAGATTTGGCCGCGCGGACGCGCCTGGGAGAACTCGCTCTCCAAGGCAAATATCACGGACAATTTCTGCAATGCGTGGTCGGGCGGGTTGAACTTTCTCAATCGCGGCCACTCGGCGTCCGAGGTGTCGATCGACCCCAACGGCGACGTCTTTCCCTGTTGTCTCAAGACGGCTAAACCGCTGGACAATCTGGCCGAGGAACGGCTCGACGACATCCTTGACAGCCTGGTCGGCCATCCCGTGTTCGAGGCGGGCGATCTCGATGGGTCATCCGGAACGGATGGGTCTCTCTCATGGATGGGACATTGCCCGATTTCTAGAGGAGTCGCGCACGATGAAGCCCAACGGCGAAGCATACCGTAATCTTTGCATCGGCTGCGACCGGTTTCACGAAAAGGTTATGGGTCCGGAGATCGACTGTCTGCACACCGAACGGCTTAATGCGAAACGGGCGACCGGATGACTGCGAACGGAAACACAAGTGACTTGCTGGTTGGCCTCCGGACGGCATTGTCCGCGGTTGGCGTGGTTGCTGAGCTGGAGCCGATGGCGGATACGGGTTTGGCGCACGCCCATTTTCGCCTGAAAGGCACCGGACTGATCGCACGCGTCCCCAAACAAAGCCAGATGCAGTTGGGGGCGGAACAGAATCTCGCCTATCAAGCCTCCTGTTACGTCCGCACATCCAGGAGCGGTCATGCGCCCCGGCTTGCGCAGGTTGTCCCGCCGACGACGGCTCTGCCGCGTGGTGCTTTGGTCGTCGAGGAGATCTCAGGCCGTGCGCCGCAGTTGCCGGAGGATCTTGACGCTATCGTCGACGCGCTTGCGGCGATCCACCGGCTGGACGTGCCAGTAGCGCAGGCGCGGACACCGCTTCTCGATCCGCTCGATCCGCTGGACGATCTGCTGTCCGAAATCTCGGCGCAGGCGGAGTATTTGGCCCCCGCCGATATCGCCCCCGAAACCGAGAGCGTCATTCGGGGCGGGATCGCGCAGCTTCGTGCATTGGCCCGCGACGAAGCACGACCGGCGAAGCGGCTGATGTCATTCGACGCCCATCCCGGCAATTTCCTTCTCGACGCGCATGGGCGTGCGATCCTCGTCGACTTGGAGAAATGTCGCTACAGCGCGCCGCAACTCGATCTCGCGCACGCCACTCTCTACACATCGACAACCTGGGATGTTGCGAGCCAGGCAGTTCTGAGCACCGATGAAGTCGGCAGTGCCCATGTCCGCTGGCTAGATCGCTTGGGAGACACCGACTGGGCTGACGCTGCCGCGTACTGGCTTGTCCCGATGCGTCGGGCTATGTGGCTCTGGTCGATGACATGGTGTGCGAAATGGCGTGTCCTGTCGGGAGGGAGCGCGCGCGGTGACGGCGCAGGCGAGGACTGGTCTGCCGAGGGAAGCGAGGCCGGTCTGATCGACCATGTCCGCGGACGGGTCGACCACTATCTCGCCCCGGAAACGGCAACCATGGTGGAGAGCGAATTCGAGACGCTGAGCCAGATGCTTTCCGTGTGTGAGGACCGGGACTCACGACACGTCTGAGATCGAACGGAAGAAGTGGGATCTAAACGAAAACCGCATTGCACCGGCTGTCACGAAAACCGCATGAGGAAACGGACGATGCATTTGGTCCGATCACTGAACAGTTTTGGAACATACCAGCTTCCGGCCGCGCGTTTTACAATTTCGGCACGGGTCGGGTACGGCACCACCAACGGGGCGATGTCGCCGACCTCCATCTTCTTCGAGATCGCCAGGACCAGAACCGACAGGGTTTCGCCCACGCCGGTCCCGACCAGGGTGGCCCCAAGGATCCGGCCGTTTGGCGCGATCAGCAGTTTCACAAAACCCTCCCGATCCGCCTCCGCGGTGGCCCGGTCGTTCTCCGCCAGCCCCCAGCGCAGGACTTCGAACCGCACCCGCTTCTCCCTTAGCACAATCTCGGTCGGCCCGATCTGGGCGAGTTCCGGGGCGGTGTAGGTCACGCGCGGGACCTGATCGGGGGTGATCGCGGGGGCGGGAAGCTTAAACAGGAGCTTCTTTATCAGGGTCGAGGCGTGGCTGCCGGCCACATGGGTGAACTGCATCCCACCGGCGGCGTCCCCGACCGCGAACACCCGGCTGTTCGTGTTGCTCCGAAGCTGGGCGTCGAGGCGCAGGGCTCCGCGCTCGCCCACCCCGACATTGCCCGCGTCCAGATCCAATCCGTCGAACGACACGGTGCGCCCGACCGCGACCAGGAGATGGCTGCCCGAGACCGTGTCCATCCCGTCCGGTCCCTCGACGGTCACGGCGATTTTGTGTTCTTCAGATCCCGCGACGGCGGTGGCCTTGGTTCCTTCGCGCAGATCGATCCCTTCGGAGATCAGGGCGCGGCGGACGATCTTGGCTGCTTCGGGATCGTCGTTGCCAAGCAGCGTCTGCGCCTCAATCAGGGTGACCTTCGCCCCGAGCCGCGCATGGGCCTGGGCCAGCTCACACCCGATCGGCCCACCGCCCAGCACAATCAGATGCTGCGGGCATGCCGGCAAATCGAAAACACTTTCGTTGGTAAGATAGGGCGCGTCGCTCAACCCCGGAATCGGCGGCACCGCCGGGCGGGACCCGGTGGCCAGCACGATGTACTTCGCGGTCACCGTAACACCGCCGCCGGTGATCTCGCGCGGCCCGGTAAAGCGCGCTTCGGCTTGGATCACCCGAACCCCGAGCCCTTCATAGCGTTCGACGCTGTCGAGCGGGGCGATCGTCGCGATCGCACCTTTCACATGGTCGGAGACCCGACTCCAGTCGACCGCGTCGATCGAGGCATCCACCCCATAGCGGGCAGCCTGTCTTACGCTTTCGGCCGCGTGGCCTGCCGCCAGCAGCGCTTTGGACGGCACGCAGCCGACATTCAGGCAATCGCCGCCCATCACGCCTTTTTCGAACAGAACGACGCTTGCCCCCATCTGTGACGCGCCGGCCGCGACCGACAATCCGGCGGCCCCGGCCCCGATCACAACGATATCGGCCTCTATCCGCTCGGTCATCGATGGGCTCCCAGTGGCGGCGTTTGAAGGGGGGTGCTGAGGGTCAGGTCGGGCCGGGTGCGTCGCGACGCACCCGCTTGTAGATCACAGGGAGCAGGGATAGCACGATCAAACCGGCGATCGGGACCAGCACGCTCGGCTCCAGGAAAACGCCCAGTCCGGGTGCGCCTCCCTGATCGACCAGGGCATCGAGCCCATTGCCGATCGACACGAACACCAGAGTCCCAGGCACGATCCCGAACAGGGTGCCGATCGCGAACACCCGAAGCGGCACGCCCAGCATCGCCGGCACGATGTTCACCAGCCAGAACGGGAACAGGGGCACCAACCGAAGGACGATCAGATAGGACAACGCGTTCTCCTGGAACCCGGCCCGCAGTTTCGACAGGAACGGCCCGGCCCGGGCGCGCAGACTGTCACCCAGCGCGGTGCGTGCGGCCAGAAACACCAATACCGCCCCAATCGTCGCCGCTGCCACCGTGATCAGCGTGCCTTCGATCAGGCCGAACAGGAAGCCGCCGGCCAGGGTCAGAATCAACCCGATCGGCAGCGAGAAGGCGATGCAGAGCGTGTACACCAGGGCATACCCGGCACGGGTCAGAACCGGGTAGTCCGCGACCCAGTCGCGTAACAGGTCCTGATGCGCGTGCAGAGACTCGAAGGTTATGTAGTCATCCAGATCCAGCATGAAGAACGCCACCATGCCGACGGCCAGGACGACGACCGGCAACGCGCGTGTCCATCGTCGCCGCGTGGCGCGCGGAACGATGGCGTTCCCAGGCTCCGGGGCGCCGTCCCGTGCCGATTTCCGCTGCTCCCCCATGCTACTGGCCTTTCCGTCGCTTGGTTCCCCGCACCGGACATGGTCCGTTCCTCACAAAGTACGGATTGCCAGCCACCATGCCAGTCAAGTTGCCGTGAGGGGGCGGCGACGCGCCGATCTGGTCGCCGTCCTGACTGTCGATCTGCCTGGGGCGACGGTCGGCAATCGTTCCACCCAAATCCGAGGCCACTTCTGGCAGGGTTTATACGATGCACAGATCCTTAGAACGCCCTTTCCCGCGCAGAACCCTACCGGAACCAAATGCCTAAAAACCCGTCGCCGTTCGATGAACAGCGACGGGGGAGGTGACCTAACAGCACTTCACTAAATCTGAGTGAGCCCGATCATCTGCCAGCGCGCTTCCTGGGGTTTCCGTACCGCTTTCCCCGAAAGTACCGGGGAGTGTTCCAAACGTGGGGGTCGGATGGTCTTGTGGTTTCTTGCGATCGGTCA
>CALAHL010000613.1 GCA_937891725.1 uncultured Rhodospirillaceae bacterium
CGGCAGCGGCGCGCTCAGGCCAGCTGACAGGAGGCTGATCGACGCACCGGTTGTCGGCTCGTCAATCCGTTCCCATATCTTTCAAATGAGTACACTTGAGCAAGATCGTCCGCTGGAGCGACACGGGTCCCTCTCGGTCCATTACAACGGCGGCTGCCCAATCTGCCGTCCTGAGGTCGAGCACTACAAGCGCAGTGCCGAGGCTTCAGGCGTGCAGACTGTGAGTTTCGTTGACATCACGACCGACCAAAACCGGCTTGAATCCTTAGGGATCAGTTTCGACGAGGCCGCGCGCCGGTTCACGGTCGTTGATGAAGAGGGTCGGGTCCAGCAGGGTGTGAATGGCTTCATTGCCCTGTGGAGTGCCCTGCCCCGCTACCGGTGGCTGGCCGCATGCATCGCCTTCCCGCCCGTGAAGTGGTTGGCAGAGGTGGTTTACGATCATGTTTTGGCACCGCTGCTCTATTGGTCGAACCGTCGCGCAGGACGTTTGCCGGCTCCCTGAGCGCTGGTTCACATGTCTCAATCCATCCCCATGTTCAGGAAAATGAAAGAGAGAACCCATGTCCGAAGAACCGACCGTACAAGACATCATCGCCGATCCGGAGGCGCACTACGATACGCCGCAGGCTGTACTCAAGGATACCAAGCTGGATTCCGAGGCCAAACGCAAGGTTCTGGACTCCTGGCGGCTCGACGCGATGCGCCTCCAGGCATCCGAGGGTGAAAACATGGCCGGTGGAGAACCGAACCGACTGGGTGAGGTGGACCGGGCCCTCCGTGACCTCACGGAAGGAGCGAAGTAATGGGACAGACCGGCACATCGGCTCTCTGGCGTTTTGAGCCGGTTGCCCGTCCGGACGACCCCCGCTGGCTCGATGCCAAACGCTACGATCAGGTCCTGGTACGTGCCGAAACCCTTGGGGAGGCCATAAGGATCGCCGAACGCGAGCTCGGCCGCACGCAGGCGGGCGCATCCGACACGGTCGGCAATGAAACACCGTCCGATCATTCCGGATTCGGCGATCCGAAACTCTACCACGCGCGGCAAGTCTCGCCGGACGAGGTGACATTCGATGAAACCGGTCCGCCTGCGGTTTTGGACACCACACCCTAAGAGGTCTCGAATTCGCCTCTAAGACGCCAGGGCCGCATCCACGGCATCTCCCAGCGTCTCGACGATGTCGGCGACCTGCGAGTCGGTGATGATGAACGGCGGGGCCACCAGGACGTGATCCCCCAGCTGACCATCGATCGTCCCGCCCATCGGGTAGACCATCAGGCCACGCGCCAACGCTTCCTTCTTGATCACCGCATTCAGTTTCCGTTTCGGATCGAACGGTTCCTTGGTGACCTGATCCGCCACAAGCTCAATCCCCAGGAACAGGCCCCGCCCCCGGATATCTCCGACATGGGCGTTGTTGCCGAACCGAGATTCCAGCGCCGCCCGCAGCTTGACACCTTTGTCCCGGACATTCTCAAGCAGGTTCTCGTCCCGGATGGCATGCTGGACCGCCAAGCCCGCAGCACAAGCGACAGGATGGCCCATATAGGTATGGCCGTGCTGAAAGAACCCGGACCCGGCGCGGATCGCGTCGTGGATCCTTGCCGAAATCAGCGTCGCCCCGATCGGCTGATACCCGGCCCCTAAGCCCTTAGCGATGATCAGCAGATCCGGCGCCACACCGTCTTCGTCGCAGGCGAACATGTGTCCGGTTCGTCCCATCCCGCACATGACCTCGTCGAAGATCAGAAGAACGCCGTACTTGTCACAGATTTCGCGCACCCGCTTGAGGTAACCGGGCACCGCCGGAACCGCACCCGATGTCGCCCCCACTACAGGCTCACAGATGAACGCCGCGACCGTTTCGGGGCCGGCCGCCAGGATCGCCGTTTCCAATTCATCGGCGACGCGTAGCCCGTATTCCTCCACGGTCTCATCCGCCCGCTGATCCCGATAGGCGTAGCAAGGGGCCACATGGGTCGCGTCGATCAGCAAGGGGCGGAACTGTGCCCGACGCCATTCATTGCCGCCGGCGGCAAGAGCACCCAGCGTGTTCCCGTGATAGCTCTGCCGGCGGGCGATGATTTTGTGCCGCGCGGGCTGTCCGATCTCCATGAAATATTGGCGTGAGAGCTTGAGTGCGGCCTCGACCGCCTCCGATCCACCGGAAACGAAATACACCATGTCCAGATCGCCCGGCGCCTGCTCCGCAAGATAGGACGCCAGCTCTTCCATCGGCTCATTCGTGAAGAAACCGGTATGAGCGTAGGGAATCCGGTCCAGCTGCGCCTTGATCGCGTCGACCACCCCTTTGTGGCTGTGGCCGAGACAGGACACGGCGGCGCCGCCCGAGGCATCGAGATAGCGCTTGCCAGCCGCATCGATGATATAGGCGCCCTCGCCGGAAGCGACCGTCGGCGGCAGATGGTTGGCATTGCGATGGAAGACATGAGTCGTTCGAGGGCTTGGACTGGTCGCCATGGCGGAGATCCTTCTGTGATCAGGAGCACGCGTTTGGAGCAATAACGCGCTCCACGGACAACTGGGTCAATACAAGACAGTGAAATCCGATCACCGTGGCCGAAACGCTTGAGTTTCCGGCTGAGTCAGGGTCCAAACGACGATCTGCCGCAATACCTTCCCTAAGGCCACATCGAAGGTTTCGACGATCGTGCTCAGCTTGTTTTCCGGAGCAACGATCCGTTGAGTCTCGGTCGTGACGGCGACGATGATCCGCTTCGGAAGCCCAATCAGTTTGGCGTTGATCGAGACATGAACCAACGGTGCCTCTTCGCTTTCAACGCTCGGATACTCGGTCTGAAATTCCCGGACCTCGCAGCGCAGCACGAAGTTGGAGCGCAGACCGACGGAGTCACGGCCCACCGCCACGATCCGCTGTGAGTTTTCAAACGACTCGATCAGGAGACGCTGAATCATGTTCGGCGCATCGTCGACCCAAAACGCGCCGGAGTAGTAGTCCATTTGATAAGGCCCGCGGGCCACCGCAATCTTAGCTGTCGAGAGCACGGCTGGTGCTGAGGGCTTCTCGACCCCAAGCTGGTATTGCGCCAGCGGCAAGTCGGCCGGAAACGTGCTTTTCGGCGACAGGGTGTAAAGCTTTGGCGGCTTGGCGATAATCGGCAGCAAACTGCAGCCCGCAAGCAACCCGCCACCGCCAATGGCGGCGAGTGCTGGAAGAGACAGAAAACGGCGGCGGCTCGGATCGAAGGGTGTCTGGCTCATCTGGTATCAACCTGGCCTTCCTGGCTGCCGAAAAGGAACTGGGAGGGGTCCCTGTTGATCTGTCGTACAAGCTGATCGAGATTTCCAACCAAGATACGAGCCTCAACCAAGAACTGCGTCACTTCGTAGAGTCCACTCTGGGAGAAGTCTTGCAGGCCGGGGCGGATATCCTCAAGCGCCGCTCCGGCAGTCCCCGCCACGCGGCCGATCCGCTTGCTGGTCTCCTGCAACGACTGGGACAAACCGGCGATTTCACCGTCGAGCCCGGTGGCCGCGCCTCGGATCGCCGAAAGGGTAGATTTGGCTTCGTCGGAAACCGATACCAGCTCCCGATCGAGCGACGCGAATACAGGGGCCAGGGTCTTCACCGATGTCTCCAACTGGCGGGCCGCCGACGTCGTCGCATCGATCGCTGTCGCGATGTCCGGCGCCTTGTCTGCGAGTGTCGTACTGAGAGTCCCGAGGCTGGCGAGGATATCGGCGAAAGCCTGCTCGTTCTCCGGCTTCAGAAACCGCTCCGCCCGGGCCATCAGGACCACCAGTTGGCTCGCAATCTCCGGAGCTGACTTGAACACCTGCTGTAGGCTCGACGGCCTGGACCGAAGGACCGGAATGTCATCATCGGTGCCCACCAGATCCGCCGCCGCCTGGGTACCGCCTTGGATCTCGATATAGCCGATGCCAGTCAGACCCTGAGCCTCGAGTACCGCGACCATATCGGCCTTGATGGGCACCGTGCTGTCCACCTCGATGATCACGTCGATCTGCTCGACATTGTCGGGATTGATCTGGATGCGGGAAACCGATCCCACCGGAACGCCCCGATACCGCACGCTGCTGCCCTCGTTCAGACCGGCGACGGAACCACTGAAATCAATCCGGAACGGGCGGGTTTTCTGATCAAGCCGGATGTCGCCCAGCAAGATTGCGCCCGCCACCGTTGAGACGAACAGGGCAACGACAAAAAAGCCGACAGTCACATATCCGGCACGGGTTTCCATCAGACGTCATCCCCTGTCGGCAAGTTTTCAGCATCGCCTTCAAAGGCGGCTCGCGCGCGTGGCCCGTGAAAATAGGATTGCAGCCAAGGATGCGGATTAGCCGCCAGTTCCGCGATGGTTCCAACCACCATTTTCTTGTCCAAAAGGACCGCGATCCGGTCACAGATCCGCGCGAGACTGTCCAAGTCGTGCGTGACCATGACAACCGTGAGACCGAGCGCGGCCTGAAGATCCAGAATCAGCTGATCAAAATCGGAAGCGCCGATCGGATCGAGTCCCGCTGTCGGCTCATCCAGGAAGACCACATCCGGATCCAGCGCCAAGGCCCGGGCGAGGCCCGCTCGCTTCTTCATCCCGCCGGACAATTGCGACGGATACTTGCCGCAGGCATTCGGTGGCAGGCCGACCATTTCGATCTTCAAACGCGCCAGTTCGTCCATCAGCTCGGCGGGAAACCCGCCCATTTCCCGCATCGGGACCTGGATGTTCTGGCCGACGGTCAAGGCACTGAACAAGGCACCGTCCTGGAACAGCATTCCGAACCGCCCCGCCAGCTCACGGGTGGAACTGCCGTCCCAATCCATGGTCTCGCCGAGCAGCTCAACCTCCCCCGCTGTGGGGCGTTGCAAGCCGATGATTGTCCGCATCAGCACCGTCTTGCCGGTTCCGGACCCCCCGACGATTCCGATGATCTCACCGCGCCGCACGCTGAAGTCGAGACCGTCATGAATGGTCTGTGCCCCGAACCGGGTCACAAGTCCCCGAACCCGAATTGCCGGTGCATCCGCCGCAGCAGCTCCGGGACTATCGAGAACCTGCATATCCGACATTCTCAAATTCCCAGTTCTGCGTAAGCGATGGCAAAGGCTGCATCCAAAACGATGACAATGAAGATCGATTCCACTACCGATTTGGTGGTCTGCTGCCCGACGCTCTCGGCGCTTCCGGTCACATTCAACCCGTCGTAGCAGCCGACGAGAGCAATCACCAACGCGAAGACCGGCGCCTTGATCAAACCTGTCGAGAAATCCCAGATCGACACCGCACCGACGAGTTGGGTCATGAACTGGGCGGACGTCATGTCCAGCAGAAAGATCGAGACAACCGCGCCGCCCATCAGGCCCATCAGATCACCGAAGACCGTCAGCGCCGGCAAGGCGATCATCAGCCCGATCACCCTGGGCAGAACCAGAACCTCGATCGCGGACAGACCGAGTGTCTCAAGCGCGTCGACTTCCTGGTTGACCTTCATGGTGCCGATTTGCGCCGCGAAGGCACTGCCGGAGCGCCCGGCCACGATGATCGCCGTCAATAGGATGCCGATTTCCCGCAGCACCGAGACTCCGACAAGATTGACCGTCAGTTGCTTAGCGCCAAATCGCTCCAGCTGGAGCGCGCCCATATAGGCGAGCACGATGCCAACCAGAAAACACAGCAATCCGACAATCGGAAGCGCATTGACGCCCGTGCGCTCAATCTGAGCGATCACGGCGGTGAACCGGATCCGTCTCGGCTGCAGGATCGCCCCGGCCAGCCAGGTCAGCACCAAGCCCAGAAATCCAAGCAGGTTCCGCGCGACCTCCAAACCATGCATGGTCGCCCGACCAGCCCGCTCAAACACCACGATCAACGGGTTTGCATCCGGTGGCGTGATCTCCGCAGACGGGTCCGGCAGGTACGCTTTTTCCAGGATCGGGCGGTAAGCGTCGGACAGGCCCTCAAGTCGCGCTTCGATGCCGCGCTGCTCGAACGCACCGAGCTTGCGCCGCAAGGCCCAAGCCCCGGCACTGTCGATTGCGGTGAGTCCGCGCGCGTCTACGATCACGCGTGCCGCTGTTTGGGTCGACAATGCCCGCAGCTTGCTGTCGGCGGCCATGACCGCGTCGAGGGTCCAGCGTCCGGCCAAGGTCAAACGCAGCTCCCCGCCGGCATCATCGATCATCAGCGCGTCCGCCGCCATTCCGGCTCCTACTTCTTTTCCACCGCTTCGCCCAATTGGCGACGAGGATACAGTGGAACCGACAAAACCGATAGCGGCCCGCCACCGCGCCGGGGTGGATCGCCAGCGCACTTTGCCGTAAAGCGAAGGGCTTAGGGCACAGTACCGCTGCGACAGATCAATTGGGGAGTAAGCTCACATGAATTTGAAGGACCATATCCGTTCGGTGCCCGACTTCCCGAAGCCCGGCATCCTGTTCTACGACATCTCAACCCTGCTGATGCATCCACAAGCCTGGAAGGCGACCGTCGATCAGCTCGCCAGAATCGTGAAGGAGTTCAATCCTCAAGTGCTGGCCGGGATCGAAAGCCGCGGTTTTCTGACGGCTGCCCCGCTGGCGCTGGAACTCGGACTTGGGTTCACGATGATCCGCAAGAAGGGCAAGCTGCCCGGCAAGACGGTGCCCTACACCTACGATCTGGAATACGGAACAGACACGGTCGAGATTCAGGAAGATGCAGTCGCCCCAGGCACCCGTGTCGTGATCCTGGACGATCTGCTGGCGACCGGCGGCACCTTGGAGGCTTCTGTCAATCTGCTGCGCAAGGTCGAAGCCGAGGTCGTCGGCGGCGCCTGCATCATGGAGCTGACCTTCCTCAAGGGACGCGACAAGCTCGACATCCCGTTCCAAGCGCTCATCCAATACGACGATTAGAACGCACTTCATCATTGAAATCCCCGTGTCAAAATGCATCCTCTGACGGGCTCATTTTAACAGGCTCACGAAGAAACCGATGACGCGTTTGACGACGAAGATCTTCATCGTAGCAGCAGCTATCACCTTGTCGGCCTGTTCCACCTGGTCCTACAGCAATGTCGATCAACCAGCGGCATCGCCAGGCGAGACCAACACCACTGCATCCAAGCTGAACGCCGCGCCTGCAGTCATTTCGACACCACCGTCCCAGATCGTGGTCATGGAAGGCGACATCACAGACAAGCCCTATGATGTGGTGCGGGACCTTGTCGTGACCGTGAATAAGACCACCGTTTTCCATCCCGACCCGACACAAGCGCTCGCAGAGGAAAAACTTCGGGAAAGCGCCTCGAAAATCGGGGCGGATGCGGTGATCTACGCGGAGTACGATCCCGTGACTATTTCGCTGTTTAGTTGGGGTTCGTTGGAAGCCAGAGGCAAAGCGGTCAAGTTCAAATAAGGTCGTGGCGGACGGTCAGCCGCCTGCGATCTCGACCACGGCACGGCCTTGCACCTCGCCTTTCAGGATCGCCTTGCCAAGCGCCGGAAGTTCGTCGAACGCATGGCGATGACTGATGGCGTCTAGTTTGTCCCTGGGCAGGGTCTCGGCGATCCGAGACCAGACCGGATTGCGGCGCGCGGTCGGGCAGACCACGCTGTCGATCCCCAACAGGTTCACGCCGCGCAGCAGGAAGGGCAGCACCGTCGTCGACACCACATTGCCACCGGCGAGACCGACCGCCGCGACCGAGCCGCCGTACTTGACCTGAGTCAGCGCGTTGGCGAGCGTGTCGCCGCCCACATTGTCGATCACGGCCTGGAAACGTTCCTTGCCCAGAGGGCGGCTCGGCGCCTCCCCGATCTCCGCGCGATCGATCAGAACCGAAGCTCCGAGTTGCTTGAGATAGGCGTGTGTCTCCGCCCGCCCGGTTGACGCGGCGACCGAATATCCTGCCCCCGACAACAGGGCGACCGCGACGCTGCCGACGCCGCCGGCGGCACCGGTGACAAGCACATCGCCGCCGTCTTTCGTCAGCCCCTGCCGTTCCAGCGTGTCGATCGCCAGTCCCGCCGTGAACCCAGCCGTGCCCAGCGCCATTGCATGCGAGAGGTCGAGACCGTCCGGCAATTTCACCAGCCAGCCGCCGGAAACCCGTGCCAGCTCTCCATAACCGCCCCAATGCATCTCGCCGACCCGCCAACCGGTCAGCACCACCTTGTCGCCCTTGGCAAAGCCGGAATGCGCCGACGCCTCAACCACGCCAGAAAAATCGACCCCTGGTACATGGGGATAGCTTCGGACCAGACGGCCGATGCCACCCATCACCATTCCGTCCTTGTAATTGACGGTGGTGTAGGCGACCCGAACAGTGACATCTCCTTCCGGCAGATCCGCGACGGGAACATCCTCGAAGGCACCGGACACCTTCCGGTTCTCGTCCTCGCGCAGCAGGTATGCCTTGAATGTATCTGTCATCGTCTCTCTCCCGAAGAGCCTAGAGTTTCCGGACCATCGCAACCCGGCTTTCGTGAGGCAACCCTTTGGCCACCTGATCGCGCAGGCGCGGGCCGAGATGGGGGTCTGCATCGGCCTCGGCATCGCCAATATCTTGAAAGCCGAGGCGCTGGTAGTACGGCGCGTTCCACGGAAAGTCGCGGAAGGTGGTGAGCGTCATCTGCGTAAAGCCCCGACCGTCACAGAACGCGTCGATCCCGTCTATCATCCGGGAGGCCAAACGGTGCCCGGTATGGGTCGGACGCACCGCAATCAGATCGAGATGCAGGATCGTCGGCGTGTCCAAAGTGACCATCGTAAAGCCGACCGGCCGGTCCTGTGCCTCGGCGGCCACCCATAGCCGCCATTGATCCTGCAATTCCGCGAGATGATTGACAGACACCGCTGGAAACCGTTCGAGGGCGGCCCCGTAAGGCGTTGTCTCGAAACGGCTATCCGCCAGCGTATCGATATCCGGCAGAGACGCCAGATCGTCCGGTCGCGCGAGCCGGATGCGGTATGTCGACGCCATAAATCGCCGGCGCCTTACCGCAACGGCTCCAGAATCGAGACGAAATTGGCGACGGCGGCGCCGCCCATGTTGAAGATGCCGGCCGCACTGGCGCCCTTGATCTGCATATCGCCGGCCTCGCCGCGCAGCTGCATCGAGGCCATGATGTGCATTGAGACGCCGGTCGCACCGATCGGATGCCCCTTCGACTTCAACCCGCCCGAGGGATTGATCGGCAACTTACCGTCCTTCTCGGTCCAGCCTTCGAGGATCGCGCGCGCGCCCTCGCCTTCCTTGGTCAGGCCCATCGCCTCGTATTCGATCAGTTCGGCGATGGTAAAACAGTCATGGGTCTCGACCAGAGACAGATCCTCCAGGCTCATCCCAGCCTGGGTCAGACCTTTCTGCCAGGCCGAGGTACAGCCTTCGAATTTCAGAATGTCGCGCTTTGACAGCGGCAGGAAATCGTTCGACTGCGCTGCTGCGCGGAACACCACCGCCTTGTTCATCGACAGGGCGGTGTCCACGTCACTCAGCACGATGGCGGCGGCGCCGTCCGACACCAGCGAGCAATCGGTGCGCTTCAGAGGCCCCGCCACGAACGGGTTCTTCTCGGAGGTGTTCCGGCAAAACTCGTAGCCGAGATCCTTGCGCATCTGGGCATAGGGATTCGACACCCCGTTCTTGTGGTTCTTCGCCGCGATCCGGGCGAGGGCATCGGACTGATCGCCATAGCGCTGGAAATACTGCTGGGCGATCTGACCGAAGACGCCGGCGAAGCCGCCATCGATCCCTGCCTCTTCCTTCAGATAGCTGGCCTTGAGCAGGGTCTCGCCGATCTCCTTGCCCGGCAGAGCCGTCATTTTCTCGACGCCGATCACCAGCACCCGCTTGGCCTTCTTCGCCTCGATCAGGTGAATGCCCTGATGCACAGCCGCAGAGCCGGTTGCACAGGCATTCTCCACCCGGGTCGCGGGGGTGAAGCGAAACCGGTCGTCGGCTTGGAGAACCAAGGAGGCTGTAAAGTCCTGCTTCTCGAAGCCGCCGTTGAAATGACCGAGATAGATCGCATCGATCTCATTCGGCTCAAGCCCGGCATCCGCCAGCGCGTCGGTGGCCACCCGCACGATCATGCTTTCGGCGTCATCATCTTCCTTCTTGCCGAATGGCAAATGCGCCCAGCCCACGATACAGGCGGTCATGACAACTCTCCTCAATCAAAGCTTCGGGTATTGGTTGACCGCATATTTGGGCAGCAGCCTGCCACGCGCAAGATGACGTGAGGTCACAAGAGC